>NZ_JSYF01000461.1:0-6047 GCF_054824225.1 Pontibacter sp. HJ8 | reverse complement strand
GAAGGTATAGGAAAAGTCTATCGCCTGTTTAACCGGGTCGTATATTGTGAAGGTTCTGAAATCAACACAGACTGCCAGATGGGAGTTGAATGGAAACAGTCAGGTCACGAACGACACGAAGTTCTTATAGCACACGGTAAATTATAACAACATGCGCTTTCTGCTCTTCTTTTTTTGTTTCCTGCTGGCAGCTCCTTTTGTTAAGGGGCAAACAACGGGCGGGGGCAATGCAGAGGAGCAGAAGCACCTGTTATACTTCCTGGACAAAGCAAATTCTCCATATTCGGTTGATAAACCGGATACGTATCTTTCCTCCAAAGCGCTCGCTCGTAGGAGCAGGCAAAATATACCCCTTACACCGCGAGATTTTCCTGTCAATCCCAGCTATGTCACAGACCTGAAGCAGCAAGGGGTGAAGGTGCTCTATACCTCCCGCTGGTTCAATGCGGCTGTGGTGCAGTGTACTCCGGAGAAGCTGGCTGCGCTTCAGACCTTGCCTTATGTCCGCACTTCCCAAACCCTGAACCGGATAGCGAATTCTCCCGCCCGTAAGAACGGTGTGCAGGCAGCTGACAGTCTGGAGCTGGTTGTCAGCGCTCCTGAAGCGCTGGAATATGGTCCGGCCTTCCATCAGGCCAATATGCTGGGGGTTCCGGCGCTGCATGCCGATGGCTACAAAGGCGAAGGTATGGCCATTGCTGTGTTCGATGCCGGTTTTCCCGGTGTGAATACGGCCGTTCCGTTTGCGCACCTGCATCAGAATCAGCAGATCAAAGCCACCTTTGATTTTGTAGCTAAAAAGCAGGATGTCTACAGCAGCAGTACCCATGGCACGTCCGTGCTTTCCACCATGGCGGCTTACGAACCCGGCACCATGATCGGGACCGCTTACAAAGCCGACTATTTATTGTTCCGTACCGAAGATGCTGCTACAGAGCATAACATTGAAGAGGTAAACTGGCTGTTGGCTGCCGAATTTGCGGACAGTGCCGGAGCTGATGTCATTAATTCCTCCCTGGGCTATACCGCTTTTGATGTACCTTCCTACAGCTATACCTACGAAGAGCTGGACGGCAACACTGCCATCGTGACGCGGGCTGCCGATTATGCGGCTGCCACCGGTATGCTGGTGGTGGTGAGTGCCGGCAACGAGGGCAACAAGACCTGGCGCTATGTTTCGGCCCCTGCCGATGCCGACTCTGTACTTACTGTCGGAGCCGTGGATTCGCTTTCCAATCATGCTGTTTTCAGTTCATTTGGTCCCACTTCAGATGCCCGCATCAAACCCGATGTCGTAGCCATGGGGCAAAGAGCGTATGTTTTGTCTCCGGCCGGACTCCTGATGCGGTTGAATGGAACTTCCTTTTCCGGTCCTATACTGGCAGGTATGGTCGCATGCTTGTGGCAGGCCAACAGCACGCTAACGAATATGGAGTTGTTGCAACTCGTCCGGCAACTGGGCAGCAATGCCAACAACCCGAATAACTCGATCGGCTATGGTATACCTCGGTATGATCAGAATGTAACGGGCTTGCCCGGGCTATTAAATGATGGCATTACTATTTCCAATCCGGTAACCGACCGGGAAATAGTGCTGACGATGGGCGAGGGCTGGCGGAAAGAAAATAGTGAGGTGCATGTATATGATGCAACAGGCAAATTGCTTGTGAAGCAGACCTTGCCTGCAAATAACCTCACGCATATACTAAACATCAAGCCTGGCCGGCTGAAAAAAGGCGTATACCTTTGCCAGGTAAACTCCGGCGTCAAAAGTACCACGCTGCGCTTCATCAAACTATAGTTTAGCAGCCGGCACGAATAGCCAAGGCAGAATCTATCTTAATTTTTATATTTGCTTCATGAAACCAATTATTGCCCCTTCTGTACTCGCTTCTGACTTTGCCAACCTGCAATCCGAAGTAGAGATGCTTAACGAAAGCCAGGCCGACTGGCTACACATCGATATCATGGACGGCCGTTTTGTGCCCAATATCTCTTTCGGATTTCCGGTACTGCAGGCCATCCAGCGCTATGCCAAAAAACCGCTGGACGTACACCTGATGATCGTGGAGCCGGAGTTATACATCGAGCAGTTCAGAGCGGCAGGAGCAGAGATCATTTCGGTACATTACGAAGCCTGCAACCACCTGCACCGTACCATTCAGCAGATCAAAGCAACCGGAGCGAAAGCAGGTATAGCCCTCAATCCCCATACCTCCGTGCAGCTCCTCGATGATGTGATCGCTGATGTGGACCTGGTTTGTCTGATGTCGGTTAACCCGGGTTTCGGAGGACAAAAGTTTATCGAAAATACCTATCGTAAGATCGAGACGCTGAAGGATCTGATCATTTCCCGTCATTCAAACGCCCAGATCGAGATTGACGGAGGAGTAAACCAGCAGAACGCACCCCTTCTCCTCGAAAAAGGAGCGGATGCACTGGTGGCCGGTAGCTTTGTTTTCAACTCAGCCGATCCGTTGCAAACCATTGCCAATCTGAAGAACCTGTCCTCAAACTAATACCTTCTATGCTAAGATATCTATCGGTGTGGCTGCTTTTGTTGCTGCCATCAGGTGTTTTAGCACAGCAAGGTATCGTGATGGGTACAGTGCTGGATAACAACAGACAACCCCTGGAGCTCGCTACGGTGGGCATCCAGGGGTATAGCCTGGGTGCACAGACAAATGCGCAGGGAAAGTACAAACTGCAGGTTCCTGCCGGGCAGGATTTGGTGTTGCTGGTGCGTTATCTGGGTTTCAAGGTACAGGAACGTACGATCCGGTTGCAGGACGGGCAGGAGCTTAACCTGGACTTTGTGCTGGAACCGGACCCGCAGCAACTTAAACAAGTAGATGTGCGCGGCAAAAATGAGAACGACACCCGCGAACAGGTCAGTGTCACCCGCCTGGACCCGACCCTGACCAAGACACTGCCTTCTGCCTACGGGGATTTCAACAAGATCCTGGTCACCCTGCCCGGTGTGTCGAGCAACAACGAGCTTTCTTCCACTTATTCCGTACGTGGGGGCAACTACGACGAGAACCTGGTGTATGTGAATGGTATTGAGATTTACCGCCCTTTCCTGGTCACCGCAGCACAGCAGGAGGGGTTGAGTTTTGTAAATCCCGATCTGGTAGGCAGCATTGAATTTTCTTCCGGCGGCTGGCAGCCCAAATATGGCGACAAACTTTCGTCGGTCCTCAACATACAATATAAGCGGCCTACTGCCTTTGCCGGCTCCGTGACCGCCAGCCTGACCGGAGGGGCCCTGCATCTGGAAGAGACTTCGAAGAACAAACGGGTTTCTTACCTGCTCGGACTCCGCCACAAAAACGGACAGTATATGCTGCAGGGGCTGCAGGTGGACGGACAGTACCGTCCCACTTTTAGCGACGGGCAGGCTTATATCAGCTTTGACCTGGGCAGAGAACCCGAGCGTACGACCTTAGGCTTGCTGGGTAGCTATGCCCGGAACGATTTCCTGGTAGAACCCGAATCCCGTACTACTACCTTTGGAACGCGGCAGGCACCCTTGCGCCTGTTGGTTGGCTACGAAGGGCAGGAAAAAATGGAATACGAGACTTTTCAGGTTGGTGCCAACCTGTCCCACCAGGTCTCGGACAAGCTTCTGACGGAGTTCATCGTGTCCGGTGTACATTCCCTGGAGCGGGAGTTCCGCGACATCGAGGCAGCTTATCGACTATGCGACGTCAATACACTCGGCCAGAATGACTTGGGCGAATGCCTGCGCGACAGAGGGATTGGCAGCCAGTTTGATCATGCCCGTAATACGCTCAAAGCGATGGTGCTGGCAGCCGAAACTCGCAATACCTGGCGTGTCAGTTCCCGCAGCACCTTGTTGGCTGGGGCTAAAGCAAGCCTGGAGCGTATAGATGACCAACTCTCAGAGTATGGCTTTGTAGATTCATCGGATTATGTTACACCGGCCTATTACCTCAATTCGAAACTGGGGCTGCACACGCAGCGCTACAATGCCTATGTGCAGCATACCTACGAGATCGATTCCCTCAAAACGATCACTTATGGCTTCCGGGCCAGTTACTGGGATTACAACCAGGAGCTGATTCTTACGCCGCGTATCCAGTATTCTTTTATCACCCGCCAAAATCCGGATCTTTCCTTCAAAGCAGCACTGGGCTTGTATTATCAGCCGCCCTTTTACCGGGAGTTGCGCAGTATGGAAGGCGAGCTAAACCCCGAATTGAAAGCCCAGCGATCCGTTCACGCCGTGGTTGGCAGCGATTACTTGTTCAAAGCCTGGGACCGTGACTTCAAACTAACTGCTGAGGCCTATTACAAGCATATGACCAATGTGGTACCCTACGATGTGGACAATGTGCGCTTACGCTACTATGCCCGCAACAATGCCAAAGCCTATGCGGCAGGCTTTGATGTACGCGTAAACGGAGAGTTCATCAAAGGTGCTGAGTCCTGGTTGAGTCTCGGGGTGCTCACCACAAAAGAAGATTTGCAGGGTGATTCCACTTTGGTATTCAGCGATACGGGAGAACTACTGGAGAAGAACGAAAGGGGCTATATGAGCCGCCCGACCGATCAACTGCTCAATCTGGGCGTTTTCTTCCAGGATCATTTGCCGGATAACCCTACGATCCGGATGTACCTCAACCTTGTGTATGGGACCGGCTTGCCTTTCGGGCCACCCAAGAGACCGGACTACCGAAATGCTTTTTCAGGAAAGTCATACAAGCGGGTAGATATTGGCTTTTCCAAGCTCATTGCAATGGGAGATGAGTTGACAGCCCGGAACAAAGTTTCCATGGAAAGTCTCTGGATCGGTCTGGAAGTGCTCAACATCATCGACGCCAAGAACAGAGTGTCCTATAGTTATGTGAGCGATGTGAACGGGATCACTTATGCTGTTCCTAACTTTCTGACGGGCAGGCGCCTGAACCTGCGGTTTATAGCAAAATTCTAGTTTCAACTCTGCCTATCAAAAGCAACAGGGGGAGCCAATTAGTTGGCTCCCCCTGTTGCTTTTATAAAGTTAATTATCTTTTAATTACGTCTCTTTTTCCATTCGTTGTAAGCGACTTCAATTTCTTTGGCATATGTTTTATATGCCTGAGGTTCGGTACTGCCTAATTGGATGGCCTTCGCGGTAAGGTTAGCGGCAGCCTGGTATTCTTTGTTCTGGGCATAGAGACGGGCCTTTACCCAGTTGTTGAAAAAGTTCTCTTTGATAGCAATCGATTTGTTAACCCACTCCAAAGCTTTCTGATGATGTTCCTTTCGAGGTATCATATAGTCGGCAGCCTGTGCCAGGATGTACCAGTCATCGGGAGCAGCTTCTGCCAGGGCTTTGTTGATATTGGCCAGGGCCTTTTTCTCAATCTCGGTCTCCATACGGATAGACACCATGGAATTTTCCCAAGCCATATGGAGTGTGCCAAAATTCGAGCCGATGTCGCTGAAAGAGAATTGCAATGTCTCCTGGAAAGGTATCTTTTTGGGAGTTACACGCAGATAAGCCACGTCATTCAGCTCGCTATACCCTTCCAAACCCCAAAGGGTGGTATCCTTATTCAGCACAATGTTCCAAACCGTGTCACTTTCAGGAAGTATGAAGAAAGAATAAGTACCCGCAGGCACACGCTCGTGGTTTAGGAACAGATCATCCTGAAAAGTTATCAGGGTAGCTTCGTTGGCACCGGCCCGCCACAATTGCCCGTAAGGCACCAGCGACCCGAATATTTTTCTGCCTTTTACACCCGGCGCATGGTATCGGATCGAAATATCAGTTAATCCGATAGTCTGTTTCACCATCGCCTCCGGACTGGCTTGTGGCAACTTGAGCTGTGCGGAAGCTTCCATGCTGCACAGGAAGCAGCTTAAGAGTATGGATAGGCTGAATAGGTACTTCTTCATGCGGATGTATACGTGTTAGGCGTTTTTTCTTAATTGATTGAACCACTGAAAAAATGATGCCAGAGGTATAAACGTATATAAAACTTCAAATACAAAGGTAGAAAATATTTTTCCAAAGTCGCCTTTGCCTTCCTCTATTG
>NZ_JSYF01000460.1:0-1954 GCF_054824225.1 Pontibacter sp. HJ8 | reverse complement strand
ACCCCCGCGAGAACCTCCTGATTAACCTGTTAGGCCAACCAAAACTGCTCACCATTGGCGATGGTAGCAGCCCCACCATGCACGATGGCGGCGGACGCCTTACAATTGATTTCTCCCCGATGGGCAGCGTTACCATGAAGAGCTTTGTCGTGTATGATATCGATGATGCGGATGAAGGCTCCCTGGTAGAGCTTTTTAGTGGCACGGGTCAGCTGCTTAAGAGCAAAAAGCTTCCTAAAACAGATAAAAATGACATCACTTTAGTCGGCTTCGACGGGGATGTGTCAGGTGTTACCAAAATGGTCGTGACCTTTGGCGAAGGACGCAAACTGGCTGGCTCGGGAGCCATCAGTAGATTACAACTTTGTCCGGATGGAGCAGGTCAATGCTGGCCTTCGAGCGGCACGTTGCAATCGATGTGGATGCAGTATACAGGGGACAAGCCTGCCAATGTGAAAGTGAGTACCAGAAATGGTGCAGCAGCCAGCGTGATCTTTTCAGAAAATGGGATGAAGCCGGGCGACATCTTTAAAGTTGAAAGCCTGGGCGGCCTGGGAGAAGCAGTGCTCATCGAGACAAACAGAAAAGAAAGTCACACGATTTTGACAACACCCGGTGAGGGCCCATTGGTGGTCAAGCAGCAATACGGCTCTTTCAAAGTTCTCGACGCGAGAGACGACTGGGGAGCATATCCGATGTGCTTGCAGTAGGTAGCACCTGGAAAGACATATTTGACTGAAGTCAGACTAAAAAAAGCAGCTCCTTTAGGGGCTGCTTTTTTTAGTCTGACTTCTATATAGAAAAGATTGTTATATTTATAGTGCTTCTCCCAACAGCTTCACTTGCACTACCTATGAAACAATACTACTTCTCCCTGCTCCTCATCCTGCTCCTTTTACTTTCCTGCCAGCAGGAAACGGATAAAACAGAAAAGAAAGAGGCTTTACCTGTTTCTTCCAGGCATACCGGCACCTCGGAAAAAGAAGTAGGCCAAAAAGAAAACCAGGACGGGCAGCAAGTGGATGAAGCGCTGGTGCGCGAATGCACGGAATATTGGGCTGAAATACAGCGACTCAATTCTATAGCAGCAGACTATTTCTCTCAGGAATTTTTACCCAAGGCGCTTGCCAACCCGGCGCTCCCGGGGGAGAACAGAAAGTTTTTGCTTGCTTTGAAAGCCGACCTGCATCAGCCTAAGGAAGAATTTCACTCCAACTTAGCCATTGAGCAAGTGTTGCTCCCCATCTTCAAGTTGAACAAAGATCAGCTGGGCATTCTTGCTTTCCCGAAATATGACATTGACAATCCTGATCTGCAGGATATTTCGCTTGAGCACAAAATCTTAACCCAGCACAAGTTGGCACCCGCCTATGACAATCACTCTCAAACAAAACTGGCGCTACATCCAACCCTTGCCGATTCACTTTTCAAAAACAGGAACAGGTCCGTCTATACTTATACAACGCAAAGGAAAGTAAAGACCCAGATCACCAACTTTGCCTCTTACCACGGAGAGTGCCTGCTATACTACAATTACTTACTGGACAACAAGCCTTTCAAGGGCGATGACAAAGTATTGTTTGGCAGCAGGTATAGCTTAGACCTCAACTACAAGGGAGAGCCGGAAATAGATGCGCTGCTAAAGAGCCAGTACAAAAAGAAGTGCCAGGATTGCCCGAACAGCGGAGAGCTTCAGAAAACCTTTGCTTCCCTCCAAGGGGTGGAAGGCCTTTACTTTCTTTATGCAGACACCTTTCCTTTGAATAATGAACTGGACACACCCTTAAGGGGGCTGGTTATGAAGATGAATGATAAATTAGTATACCTGTGGCATGCCGAGGTAGATTTGGTTGGGTGTAGCTGTATATAAAAGCTAATTTTGTAGAATAGATTGAGCCCGTCGCTATACCTGGTAAGGCTGGGTGGCTAAACCTTCTTCTTTCAATCTTTGTTT
>NZ_JSYF01000459.1:0-5414 GCF_054824225.1 Pontibacter sp. HJ8 | reverse complement strand
TCGCAGAAATCTGCTCCGCACGAATATGCCGCCTATCGGGCATCCGCGGCAGGTGGTAGCTACGATACGTTGCTGCTTCATATGGATCAGGTTGTGGACCAGTTCCACTACGGCGAGTTCTCTTCCAATGCCATCCGTAAATTCATGGGGTATATGCTTACCTCCGAGCGACCAAAGCATTTGTTCCTGATCGGGAAAGGAATGAAGTATGCAGCAGATGATTATAAAAAATTACATAATAACAAGGTCAGCCTTTATCATGTAGGGGACAGGTATGCTAAGGTGCACGAATTAGATCTGGTGCCAACAGGTATGATTCCTTCCTCCGATATATTCTTTACGGCTGATTTTAGAAATGACCGTTACGAACCCAGGGCGGCGACCGGGCGTTTACCCGTGACTAAACCAGAGGAAATCTTAAGTTACCTGAATAAGATTAAAGAGCATGAGGCGCTCCCTGAGGGGTTAGCCTGGCGGAAAAATATACTACAGCTTGGAGGGGGAAGTAGCAACGCTCAAATTAATCAGTTTATCGGGTGGCTCAGAACATATAAAAGCATTGCTGAGGGCCCTTTTCTGGGAGCCAATGTGATTGAAAAGAACCGCCAAAGTGTGAGTGAAGTAGTTAACATAATCAACGTTGCCGAGGAGGTAAATGCAGGTTTATCCATGATGACGTTCTTTGGGCATAGTTCTGCTACCACAAGTGATCTTGACATAGGCTTTGCCTCCATTAATATAAATGGGTATCGAAATAAAGGGAAGTATCCTTTCATACTTATGAATGGCTGCGGAACCGGGGATGCGTTTATATACAACTTCAGATCTTTTGGCGAAGACTGGTTGCTTACGCCGGACAGAGGAGCGATCTCCTTTATAGCGCATTCAGATACAGGTGGCGACATTCCCTTGTATGTATATTCTCTCAATTACTATCAGACGGCATTTAGCGATCCCAATTTCTACGGACGTACAATTGGAGAAATTCAAAAAGAAGCAGTAAGACGCTATAGCGACTCGCACAAAGGGGCGTATTATGTCGCTACGATGACCCAGATGGTACTGCAGGGGGATCCTGCTGTGAAACCTTACGCGCCAAGCAAACCGGACTATACCTTTGAGAATAATGCTTTTTCCCTGAAAGATGAGTCGGGTCAAGTTGCTACTTCAATTTCTGAAAAACTGGTACTGGAAGTAAATGTAAACAATCTGGGGAAAGCTATAACAGACTCAGTGGATGTATCTGTAAAGCGAACATTACCTGATAATACTGTGGTAGAATCCGGCACAATACGGGTTAAACCGATTCTTAAAAAAGATCAGCTCAGTCTTGTGCTGCCTAATACAGGTATAGCTGCAGCAGGTATGAACCATTTTGAAGTTAAATTGGATCATACAGACGCTGTTGAGGAACTTAAAGAAGAGAACAATGTGCTGCAGCTACAGCACTTCCTGCCAAGCTCTGGAATATCCGTACTGGCGCCTATGGAATATTCCATTGTCAACAGTACAAATGTTAATCTTGTGGTGCAGTCAACACAGCTGGGAGCTGAACCAAAGGGTGTATACTTTGAACTGGACACTGCCTCAACTTTTAAATCTGCCCTGAAAAGAACCTATAAAGCGGAGCCTGGCGTCTTGCCAGCATGGGAGACTACCCTGCCGCTGCAACAGCCTGCACTCGATAGTACGGTATTTTACTGGCGGGCCAGATTCGATAGTTTTGCTCCTGGTGAGGACACGGTATGGGTACAAAGCTCATTCAGGTTTATACCTAACACTACGGGTGGCTGGTCTCAAAGCCATAGCGGCCAATTCACGAGGGCAGAACTGAAAAGTCTAAAATATGAGGAAGCTTCGTCAAAGTGGGAGTTCAATCCGCTGTATGCAAATATTGAAATTCGTGCAGTTGGTGGAGATACAAGATACATACAACCCCCTTATGGCATATTCATCAATGGCACTGTCGTAACACACAATGCATGCGGGAACTTTGAAGGATCGTCTGCACCTCGTATGTACTTTTTTGTACTGGATAAGGCTACTCTTGAAAGAACTAAAGTGCCTGGTTTCGCCGGATGTACCTGGATACCGGATATGTACCAGTATGGAGACTTAAATAATCCGACTGTTAGAGCGAATATGCAAAGGTTTCTAGAGGCTATCCCTCAAGATTACTATGTGTTGGCCATTAGCATGAATAAGGTGCCGTTTGAGATCTTTTCGCCGGGGTTGAAAGCTGCCTTCCAAAGCATAGGCTCGGGCTTGATTAATGAGTTGAAGACAGGCCATCCTTATGCGATTGTAGGTCAGAAGGGAGCTGCTGTTGGTACCGCCCAGGAGGCTACTGCTGATGCTGCCGGAGCTACGCCTGGTACATCCCAGGTAATTACGCTCAGAACCACCTTGCAAACCAAAATGCAGGAAGGAACCATTACTTCCACCCTCATCGGACCGGCTCTGAACTGGGGAAGCCTGCACCATACTATTGAACGTTCGGGAGAAGGCAACGACAGTTACAAGATGAGTCTCTATGGAGTAAAGGCAACTGGTGAACGGGAACTGTTGCAAGAGAACATACAAGATAAAACGCACAACCTGGCGACTATAAAAGCAGAAGAGTATCCGAATCTGCAGCTCATGGCCACGCTGACCGATACGGAAGCTCGTACTGCTCCGCAGTTGAGGCAGTGGATGGTATACTACGATGCAGCACCTGAGGGGGTCATCCGGCCTGATCTGGTGGAAGTGAGCGAGCAGATCATATCTGAGCAGGCTGGCAGAGGGGCTATTCATGTGCCGATGGCTTTCCAGAACGTTACGCCCTATGCTTTCCGCGACTCGGTGGTAGTAGAAGTGACTGTAACGGGAGCAGGCATACAGCCTGCTGTATCGCAGATTAAAATAGAACCGCTGGAAGGAAATAAAACAGCCTTCTTTAACTTCAGCATGCCAACAGTAGCCTTAGACGGCAATTATAAGATCAGCATGTATGTCAATCCGCGTCTGCAGCCGGAACAGCAATACCAGAATAATATTTACGAAGTGCCTTTCCAGGTCAACTCCAAACTACACCCTCTGCTGGACGTAGCCTTTGATGGGGTACACATCATGGATGGAGAACTGGTGTCGCCGAGCCCGCTTATCAGCATTACAATGAAAGATGAGAACAGGCACGCTTTCCTGCAGGATGCCTCAGCCATGTCTGTGATCCTGATCGATACGGAGGGCATACAGCATGAAGTCACGGTAGGGAACAACCCAAATGAAGTTCGCTTCTATCCGGCTGATGAAAAAAATGACTTTAAGTTTGAATACAAGCCGGAGCGTCTGGCAAACGGCATCTATACCCTGGAAGTACGCGGTCGCGATGTGACCGGCAAAGCCTCGGGCGTATCTCCTTACCGGATCAGCTTTGAAGTGGAGAATGAGTCCAAGATCACGAACTTCTATCCGTATCCGAATCCCTTCTCGTCTAAGACACAGTTTATCTTTACGCTGACGGGTGGCATCATACCGCATGACTTCAAAATCCAGATCATGACGGTGACAGGCAAAATAGTGAAGGAGATCCTGAAGGAGGAGATCGGGCCGATACGCATCGGCAACAACAAAACCGAGTATGCCTGGGACGGTACCGATACGTATGGCGATAAACTGGCCAACGGGGTATACCTGTACCGGGTGGTCATGCCGCAGGAAGTGGAGGAGATGAAACACATCTGGAAAAAAGGCGACAAGGCCTTTGTCAATGGCTACGGCAAACTCTACATATTGCGCTAATCGCTGTTAAGGCAAACAAAAAAGGAGCACTTCGAAGTGCTCCTTTTTTGTTACCGGTTATTTTCTCCGCAGCTCAATGAAACTATAGCTATACCTGTTCTTTTCATCTGACTCGTGGTGTTCAGCGCTGATCTGCTGCCATTCCTTTTCAGGCAATTCCGGAAAATAGGTGTCGCCCTCGAAGGTATGGTGCACGCGCGTCAAGTATAGAGTATCCACAAAAGGCATCGCTTGTTTGTAAATTTCGGCACCGCCAACGATACTTACCTGTTCTGTATCCAGTTCCCTTCCCATGTCAATAGCTTCTTGCACAGTGTGTGCCACCAGACAGCCCGCTGCCTCGAAGTTCTGCTGGCGGGTAACGATGATCGTAGTGCGCCCCGGCAGTGGCTTGCCGATCGAGTCGAATGTCTTGCGGCCCATGATCATAGGATGCCCCATGGTCTTTTGCTTGAAGTGGCGCAAGTCTGCCGGCAGGTGCCAGATGAGCTGGTTGTCCTTGCCAATTACATGGTTGTCGGCTATGGCTACGACGATTGCAATCATGAAACTGAAGCGTTAAAGGTATAGCCCCGCAACAGATCCTGCACCGGCATTCGTTTCTTACCTTCCATCTGGAGGTCCAGAATGGCCAAGGCGCCAGCGGCTGTCTGTACATGCAGAAACGTTTTGTTATCCGTTATGAGTTGCCCGGGCTCCTGCGTATAAGCCGTGTTTTCCAGGGTCTCTGTTTTAAAGATCTTAAACGTCTTTCCATCAAAGCGGGTCCAGGCGGCCGGGTAGGGAGAAAGACCCCGGATAAAATCACGCACCTGTCGGGCGGGTTGGTTCCAGTTGATCTCGCAGGTTTCTTTGAATATTTTGGGCGCGTGCTTTGTCTCAGCAGCAGTTGCCTGCGGCTGCGGTTGTACCTGATCACTCGCTATGGCCTGTACCGTGCGAACGGCCAGTTCAGCGCCCTTGTGCTTGAGTTTTTCATACATGCTGCCAAAGTCATCTTCTTCCAGCACAGGCACCCGATCCTGGAAAATGAGGTCACCGGTGTCAATCTCATGCTTGAGGAAAAAGGAGGTGACCCCTGTTTCTTTTTCACCGTTGATGATGGCCCAATTGATCGGGGCAGCCCCACGGTAAGCCGGCAGCAGCGAAGCATGAATGTTGAAAGATCCCAGTTCTGGCATAGCCCACACCACCTCGGGCAGCATCCGGAAGGCCACGATGATCTGCAGGTTGGCCCGGTAGCTGCGCAGCTCTTCCAGAAAAGCCTCTGACTTCAGATTCGTAGGCTGCAAAACAGGTATACCTTGTGATACGGCATATTCCTTCACAGGTGATTGCTGTATCTTCTGACCGCGGCCGGCGGGCTTGTCGGGGGCCGTGATGACGGCTACAACGTGGTAGTGGTGCTCCACCAGCGCCTGCAGGGTGGGCACCGCAAAATCAGGCGTACCCATGAACACGATTCGTAAATCCCGGGGCATAGTGCTATTCAAAATCAGGGTATAGCAGGTAGTTTTTGCGGAGTACTTTATAATCAGAAAGCGCCGGCTCCCAGCTCGCTCTTATCTCAGCTTCGGTTTTGCCTGCTTTTACTTGCTCGCGCAAGGCCGATGTTCCCGCCAGCTTTTCGA
>NZ_JSYF01000458.1:0-2898 GCF_054824225.1 Pontibacter sp. HJ8 | reverse complement strand
CGGTACAGCAGCCTGGCCACCCAGTTTACCCTCCGTACCTACTTCACGCGCCACGCGGGTTACCTCACCGGCGAAGATATTGAGCGAGTCCACCATCTTGTTGATGATGTCTTTCAGCTCTGCCATCTCCCCTCTTACATTCACCGTGATCTTCTGGGTCAGGTCTCCCTTCGCAACAGCTGTAGAAACGTTGGCAATGTCACGCATTTGCGAGGTAAGGTTGCTGGCCATCGTGTTCACGTTGTCCGTTAGGTCCTTCCAGACACCACCGATGTTCGGTACTTTGGCCTGGCCACCAAGGCGACCTTCCGTACCGTACTCACGTGCCACACGGGTTACTTCGTCTGCAAAGATGTTGAGCGAGTCCACCATCTGATTCATGTTGTCCTTCAGCTGGGCAAACTCACCGCGCACATCCACTGATATTTTCTGGGCCAGGTTACCTTTGGCAACAGCCGTGGCAACATTCGAGATATCCCGCACCTGAGAGGTCAGGTTGCTGGCCATTGTATTTACATTATCGGTCAGGTCTTTCCAGACACCGGCTACGTTTGGCACCGAAGCCTGGCCACCCAATTTACCTTCTGTACCCACTTCCAACGCCACACGCGTTACCTCACCGGCAAACAGGTTCAGGTTATCGATCGTGCGGTTGATGGTCTCGGCCATGACCTTGAAGTCCCCTGAAACAGGAATCTGGAAGGTCTCGTCCAGGTTACCTCTGGAAATGTTCTTCAATACTTTACCCACCTCAAGTACCGGAACAGCAATGGAGTCAACCAATCCATTGATGTTATTGATCATGTCTTTCCAGAAACCGGAAGCATTTTCGGCAGAAGCACGTGCCTTCAGGTTACCCTCCACACCGGCAACTTTCGAGATACGGGATACCTCTCCACCTACACCACCGATCATTTCCACCATCGAATTATAGGCTTCAGCGATCTCAGCAAAAATATCCTCGTTTTGCTTGGTGAGGCGAACAGAGATGTCCCCTTTCTTAAAAGCATCGAGGGCATAGAGCACCTTGTTCAGCTGCTCGCTGATGTACTCCGGGTTAGACGGCAGAATCTGCTTGCGGGAAGCCTTGCCGTTAGGGCCATTCTTCAAAGGTAAGGTACTGGCACCATTCGATTTTTTAGCGACAGCAGGCTCTGCTGCAGGGCTTGCAGAGGCCTTCGCTGTTGTCTCCTCAGCTGTTGGCTGCTCGTTCTCCACTGCCACACTTGCTGTAGGGTTTGCTACCTGCTCCTTGGCCTTCGCTTTAGAGGCAGTTGCTTTCTCTGGTTGCCTGGTTTCTACGTCACTGATGAGCTTGTCTTTGCTCAGCTTCAAATTTTTACCTAAGGCCATATAATTAGGGTTGAGTTGGGTAGTTGCTATGAATCAAAAACTCTGGTGCATAGCCGTAGAGAGGCCATGAGCAGAGTTAAGGTTTCAGGAATATTATCGCAATTTAGTCAATTTTGGTGAATGTAGAAAATAGCAAAAAAACATTGAAAATTATGAGTTGCTAAACTCAGCTGCCAATGCGCTGTAATCTTTTGCTCCGTTGGAAGAACTATCGTAATCCAATATACTTCTTCCGAATGAGGGTGCCTCTGCCAGCTTGACATTGAGGCGGATGTGACTGTCGAATATTTTCTCTTTCACGTTCTCCCGCAGGTATTCCAGTACTTCCAAACTTAGCTTTCTTCTGATATCAAACATCACCACTACGATTCCCTTTATTTTAAGTTTCGGGTTAAAGGCTTTTTTTACCTTGTTAATGGTATTCATGATCTGGTCAAGGCCCTGCAACGTGAGAACCTCCATCTGCAAGGGGATCAAAACTTCCTGGGCAGCTGTGAGGGCATTCAGGGTGAGGACAGAAAGGGAAGGCGGACAATCGATGAGGACATAATCGAATCCCTTTACCTGTGCCAGCATGTTTTTCAGAAATTTTTCCCGCTCCGGCTGGGAAACGAGAGAGATCTCCACATCCACCAGGTCATTGGAGCCCGGTGCTACCCAAAGACCATCTTTCTCGACCATAATCTCCTGAAGCGTTTTACTTCCCAGAAAAGCCTCTGCCAGGGTGGCATCGGGAGAAGAAACTGCCAGGGAATAGGACAGGTTGCTTTGCGGGTCAAGATCAAGAAGCAATACTTTGTGGCCCTGCTTGCTGAGCGCGCTCCCCAGGTTAATGGTCGTCGTGGTTTTGCCAGTGCCGCCTTTCTGGTTGATAACGGCTACTATTTTTGTTTTCATGCAGATTCAGCAGTAAAAGAAGTGGAATTCTGTTGAGCTGATAAAACTATAAAAAAATTTGCAATATAAAATGGACAGGCGCTGTTACCCTACTGTACTTCGAAGTGATTTTCTATTTTGCCTGCCGTTGTATGTATTTCCTCCCAGCTACTAATATCAAATGTTATAACAATGGCAGCGGCGGGCTCCAGGTAGCCAACGTGCTCATCTGTAAGGGTTCTGGCCAGGCGGGTTACACCCGGGTTGTGGCCCACCAGCAGAACGCGTGTGGCGGTAGCAGGCAACTGGCTGAGGGCATTGATCAGGAAACTTTCGCGGGCGTTGTAGAGTTCAGGATCATAATTAATTTTCTCTTCATCAAAGTAAAGTTTTGCAGCGATATGCCGGGCCGTGGCACTGGCTCGTCGGGCCGGACTTGCTAACAGGGCATCTACCTTCTGGTAATTCTCGCGTATCCATTGACCAGTAGCGCGTGCCTGGTGTATGCCTTGTTTTGTCAGTTCCCGCTCAAAATCAGGTTGGAGCGGAAAAGGGTCATTTGATTCAGCGTGCCGGCAGATGACTAGCAATCTTTTCATATAAATCAAAAAGAGGTTCGTATAGTACTTTAAAGTAGAGAAATTAGGCTTTACTCAAAATGAATGATTG
>NZ_JSYF01000457.1:0-3202 GCF_054824225.1 Pontibacter sp. HJ8 | reverse complement strand
GCGGCGGGCATACCCAGGTCGTGCTGGTAAAAGACCACCTTACCATGGAGATCATTGGCCAGACGACGGACGATGCGGTAGGAGAGGCCTTTGACAAAACAGCCAAAATGCTGGGACTGCCATACCCGGGCGGACCCATGCTCGACAGAACTGCTGCCCTGGGCAACCCGAAGGCTTTTGTGTTCCCGGTCGGCAATATGCCCGGATACGACTTTTCCTTCAGCGGCATCAAGACCTCGGTGCTCTATTTTCTGAAAGATAAAACGAAAAACAACCCGAACTTCGTACAGGAGAACCTGGCGGATATCTGTGCCAGCGTACAGTATACCCTGATCCAGACATTGCTCAAGAAGGTCGTGCTGGCGGCAAAGGATTTAGGTATACAGGAGGTAGCCATCGCCGGTGGGGTATCGGCAAACTCCGGTTTGCGGCAGACGCTGCAGGACTATGCTAAAAGGTATAACTGGAAGGTATACATCCCGGCTTTTGAGTATTGCACCGATAATGCAGCTATGATTGCCATGACGGCTCATTACCAGTACCTTAAAGGCGACTTCGCAGACCAATACGCCAGCCCGGAACCAAGAATGAAATTCTAAGGAGTTTGGGAGTTGAGGAGTTAGAGAGTTTAGGAGTTAGAAAGTAGAAGCTCTTGTAGGGACAGGTCGCGACCTGTCCGAATCGTGCACCCACTAGCAGCAATTTAACCTTTTAACCATTTACCATTTAACAATCCTGTCATCCATACATGAAACATCCGTTCCAACCAGGAGATACCAAGGTATACCAGAAACAAGTCACGGCGGCGGACTTTGCGCGCTTTGAGGATGGGCTGGTGCATGGGGTATGCTCTACCTTCTCACTGGCTCAGGCAGTGGAATGGGCGGGTAGATTGTTTGTGTTGGAGATGAAAGAAGAGGATGAAGAAGGTATAGGTACATTCCTGGTTATCAACCATAAAAGCCCGGCGTTTGAGGGAGATATTATAAAAGTAAGGGCTGCGTTGAAGTCACAGGAAAGGAATGAAGTTATCTGCAGTTTTGAGGCGCATGTCGAGGACCGGCTGGTAGCGTATGGCGAGACAGGGCAGAAGATATTAAAAAAAGAGAAACTGACCAGCGTGCTGGCTCCAAAGAAATAAGAATGGCGAAAGCAAAAGAGAAAGACAGGATAAAGAAGCACGTCAACATCGTGAACCGCAGGGCTTCTTTTGAATACCAGTTCCTGGACAAGTATACGGCAGGCGTTATGCTCAAAGGTACCGAAATAAAATCGATACGCGAAGGCAAGGTAAACATGCAGGACGGCTACGGTGTGATCCATAACGGGGAGCTGTTTCTGCACAACATGCACATCTCCACCTATACCGAAGGGACGCACTACAACCACGAACCGATGCGGGTTCGCAAACTGCTCCTCAACAGGAGTGAACTGAAGAAACTCGAGAAAGGATTGCAGGAGCAGGGGGTGACAATCATCCCGATCCGGGTGTTTATCAGTGACCGTGGTTTTGCTAAAGTAGAGATTGCACTGGCCCGGGGTAAGAAGCTGCATGACAAGCGCGAAGACATCAAAGCCAAGGACGTAAAACGCGAGATGGAGCGAGGTTTTTAATAATTTCGAATGGGTGACTGAGTGACTGAGTGAATAAATTATACTTTATCTATTCGACAATGCTCACTCCTTTACAATTCATTAGTTCACTCATTTAAAATTCACTCATTCATACAATCACTCATTCAGAACTAAACAAAGTGGACTACGGAATTTGTATGCTCAGCCTGGTGCCGATGCGCGCCGAACCTTCCGATAAGGCGGAAATGGTATCTCAGATGATCTTCGGCGAGTGCCTGGAGGTACTTAGCAGGCAAGGGAACTGGGTGCAGGTGCAGCTGGCGACAGACCAGTACAGGGGTTGGATCGACTACAAGCAGTATGCACCCGTAACGGCCGCTTATTACAAGGAGTGGAAGGAGGCCCGGCACCCGAGGGCGCTGGACATCGTGCAGGTGGTAAGCAACGCGGATATGCGTATACCTGTAGGTACAGGGGCTTATCTGCCTTTTTTTGACGGGATGAGCATTCGTGTTAACCAGGAAAGCTATCAGTATAGCGGCCGCGCTACCAATCCAGCTGTGCTGGTTACAACTGCGCAGCTGTCCAAAGTGGCGTTGGGCTTCATGAAAGCGCCCTACCTCTGGGGCGGAAAGTCAATGTTTGGGATAGATTGCTCGGGTTTTACGCAGCAGGTATACGGGATGTGTGGCTATCAACTGCCCCGCGATGCCAGTCAGCAGGTGGCGCATGGCCAGGAAGTGCATTTTGCCGCTCAGACCGTGCCGGGCGACCTGGCTTATTTTGCCAATGAAGAAGGCCGGATCACCCACGTCGGCCTGATGCTGGAAAATCAGCAGATTATGCATGCGCACGGGGAGGTCAGAATCGATACCCTGGATCACAACGGTATCTACAATGCCGACCGCAAGCGCTATTCTCACCAACTTCGCATTATCAAACGCATTTTTTCCTGATTTTCAGCACTTTTCTTTGAACATAGGCTATAACGAGTTGGTTAATTCTCGTAAAAGCATAGCGTAGGTTCAGAAAAGGGTATGAGGGATAAAGTGCTTATATTAAACCAGGACTTCAGTGCCATAGCGGTATGCACCGTGCACAAAGCTTTCCTGCTGGTATACCTGGAGAAGGCAGAGATGGTCACCAAGGCCAATGGCTCCGTATTGCGTACTGTCAGCACATCCTACCCTGTTCCTTCTGTCATCCGGCTCCAACACTACGTCAAGATACCCTACTATGGCATATCGCTTAGCAGGCACAACGTGCTGCGACGCGATAATTTCCTGTGCCAGTACTGCGGCACAAACCGTAATCTGACACTCGACCACATGCTGCCACGCTCCAGAGGAGGCGAGACCAACTGGCTCAATCTCGTGACAGCCTGTTCCAAATGCAACTCCCGCAAAGGCGACCGTACCCCGGAAGAGGCCGGTCTCAAGCTCCTCAACAAGCCCTCGAAACCTTCCCTGCTGACCTTCCTGAAATTGCACCTCAATACACAAAATGAAGACTGGACTATCTACCTGAAGGTGAACACAAAGTAGCATTATACCTTTGCTAATATATTTAGCTAATGTAGTGTAAGCGTATGTTAATCAGGTGTAAGAGTAGGTGAAGGTATAGTTAA
>NZ_JSYF01000053.1:0-13690 GCF_054824225.1 Pontibacter sp. HJ8 | reverse complement strand
GCATACCGGCAGGATTTCCACGCAGGCCCTGGGCACTTCTTTTAACATAGACTACAATTTGCACGATAGCACCATCACCGTAGCCCTGGCTACGGGTGTAGTGGAGGTAGAGAAAAAGGACCAGGGCCGGCAGCGGCAACTGTCCCGCCTGACGCCCGGCCAGCAGCTGTCTTATGATAAAGTATCGCAGCAATACGCAGTTTCATCTTTCGATCGGCGGGAGGTACTGGCCTGGAAAGAAGGGGTGTTATATTTCAAAAAGGCGGATATGAACCAGGTCGTAAGAGAGCTGGAACTCTGGTATGGGGTGGACATTGAAATAGACACGGCTGGCAAACAAGACCTGGCATGGAATTACACCGGGGAGTATAACCAGGAAACGCTGGAAAAGGTGTTGCAGGGGATTGGCTTTGTGAAGGGCTTTACCTATACCCGTGACGGTGGCCGCGTGAAAATCATGTTTAACCAATCCCTGTAATATGGACAAAACACGGCAATGAATACAGCCAGACCTGAAGCAGGCCTGGCTGCAGATGCCTCCCAAGGAATTTGTTGGCGCATATTCTTGGAGTAGAGGCAGTTGTTCAATCTGAATCAACTCAAAATCAAACACACAAATTTATGAAAAACTGTCTTTACTACCTATTAAAAGGTAGGACAAGAAAAACTTTGTTCTTGGCTTTCATGCTATGGACAAACGTCATTTCTTCCTATGCGACTGGCACGGAGCCTAACATGCAAAAAGAAAAGGTCACATTGTTACTCCATCAGGCCTCTTTGCAGGAATTCATCAAACTCGTTGAGACGCAGACCCCCTTTCGTTTCACATTTGATGAAAAAGAGCTTTCCGGCAGAAGTGCGATCTCTATCCGGGCGCATAAAGAGCCGCTTAATAAAGTCTTGGAACGGATCACGGCAGAAACGGGGCTTGAGTTTAAGCTCATCAATCAGAACATTCACATTCGCATTCCCAAAGCTTTGGAGACATCACCCGGAGCAACCGGAGTCCCTCAGCGGCAAGGTGCCCAGACAGAAGTGAAGGTATCCGGACGCGTGACGGACGGTAGTGGGACAGGGCTGCCCGGCGTCACCGTGCTGCTGAAGGGAACAACGTTGGCCACTCCTACAGATTCGGAGGGGAAGTATACGCTCACCCTACCTGACGGCAATGGAACACTTGTGTTCTCCTACATAGGCTATCAGAAGCAGGAAATCCCCCTTAACAACCGCACAATACTTAACGTGACCCTGGCCGATGATTCCAAAGCCCTGGATGAAGTGGTAGTGGTAGGCTACGGTACACAGGAGAAAAGCGACCTGACCGGCGCCGTAGGCTCGGTGAAAGGCGAGGAAGTGAAAAAGATCGCGACCAACACCCCGGCCGACGCCCTGCAGGGAAGAGTTGCAGGCGTTACGATCCGCCGCGGTACGGGCAATCCGCGTGCCGGCACCGACATCAACATCCGGGGCGTGCGCTCGCTGAGCGGCAACAACCCGCTGGTAATCATCGACGGCATCCAGGGCAACTTCGACCTGCTCAACCCCGACGACATTGAAAGTATAGAAGTACTCAAAGACGGTGCTGCAGCGGCAATCTACGGCTCGCTGGCTGCCAACGGCGTGGTGATTGTGACCACCAAGTCCGGCAAGTCGGGCAAGATGAAAGTAGAGTTCAGCAGCTACTACGGCGTGGACAAGCTACAGAACAAACTGGAACTGGTGGACAGCGAAGGCTACAGCCGCGTGGCGCGTATGGCAGCTCAAAACGCAGGTATGGAAGCGCCTGATTTTCTGAGTGGCAATTGGACTGCCAATACCGACTGGGTAAGCGAGCTGTTCGACAACGGCACCTTCCAGAACTACAACCTGACCCTGGGCGGCGGCACCGAGAACGTGAACTACATGTTGTCGGGCAGCTACAACCTGCGCGAAGGCATTCTGCAGGGCGAAGACCGCGAGAAAAAGCAGTTCCGCGCCAAGGTGGGTGCCAAACAAGGAAGGCTCTCGGTAGATGCCAATGTTTACTATGTCGAGAACGACGACCACATTTTCGGAGGCAGCATCTACGAGGCGTATTCCATGCCTGCCATTATACCGGCGCGTGATCCCGCCAAGAAATATGGCTTCGGCTACATCGACGACAACTTGTTCAATGACCTGCCCGACCACGAAAACCCGTTGGGGGTAGACTTTTACAACAAGAACACCGCTGCCGAGGAAAACCTGACCACCAACTTCTCGGCTACCTTCGACCTGATGGAGAACCTGAAAGTAACAGGCAGAGCCGGCTTAGAGAATGCCAACACCTTCAATTACCGCCACACCAAACCCTACCAGGTGGGCAACAAAACAGAGGTGCGCTTCCATGAAGTATACGAGTTCCGGGGCGAGTACCAGCAAACGAACCTGGAGCTTTTCGCCAACTACAACAAGCAGTTTGGCAACCACAATCTTGAGGTATTGTTGGGCGGCTCCCGTCAGCGGATCGAAGACAACTTCATCGCTACCTCGGTAGAGGGCAAGCAGGTGCTCGCCGATGGTACTGAAGTACCTACCGGTTTCCTGGACCCCAATTTCGGTACGCTGAGCGCCGGGCAGGGCGGCGTGACCACGAACGAAGGATCCGGTACAGCTATTTCCAGGCTTTCGCAGTACGGACGCATAAACTATGCCTTACTCGATAAATACCTTTTCCAGGCCACTGTGCGCCGCGATGGTTCCTCTAAGTTTGGGGTGAACAACCGTTGGGGTGTTTTCCCTTCCTTCGGCTTTGGCTGGAAGCTGAGCGAAGAAGAGTTCTTCCAGGTGGATTTCATCTCCTCCCTGAAACTGCGTGGTAGCTGGGGGCAATTGGGCAGCGAAGCTACCCTCGGAGCTTACGATTACCAGGTAAACACCGTATCCGGCTACCGCTATCCTTTTGGCGCCGCCGAGAGCCAGCGCATCGGCACGACCCTTACCAACATCCCCAACCCAAACCTGAAGTGGGAAACTGCTGAAACCGTGAACCTGGGCCTGGATTTTGGCTTGCTCGATAACCGCATTTCCGGCTCCGTGAACTACTACACGCGCAACACCCGCGACATGATCATTCCGCTGGTACTGCCCGGCTCTGCCGGTTTCAACAACCTGAACGTGAACTTCGGCGACGTGGAGAACAAAGGAATTGAAGTAGAGGCCCAGTACCGCAAGGCCATCGGTGCTTTTCAGTATACCGCCGGTCTGACCCTGGCTCAGAACTCCAACAAGATCACCAAAGTAGCGAACACCACCCGCGACGAGTTCCTGGGGGATGATACCACTATTGACGGGGAGCCGGCCAACCGCTCGCGTCTGGGCTATCCGATCGGCTCGTTCTTTGTGTACCAGGCGGACGGCATTTTCCAGACAGATGAGGAAGTGCAGGCGCATACTGGTAAAGATGCCGAGGGCAACACGGTGCAGGTGCAGCCTAACGCACAACCCGGCGATATCCGTTTCCGCGACGTGAACGGCGACGGGCAAATCAACTCCGAGGACCTGGTCTATGCCGGCTCGGGCTTCCCGAAGTTCAACGTTGGCGCAAACCTTTCGGCAAGCTACAAAGCCTTTGATTTCTCGCTGCAGCTGTACGGGGCCACCGGGTTCAAAATTTACAACGCCGTACGGCAGAACTTTGAGGCCATGGACAACTACGAGAACTACATGACCTCTGCCCTGGACGCCTGGACGCCGGAGAACCGGGACACCGACGTACCCCGGGCCGTGTTTGGAGACCCCAACCAGAATGCCCGCCGCAACTCTACCCGCTTTATCGAGGACGGAAACTACCTGCGCCTGCGCAACATCCAGCTGGGCTATACCTTGCCGGCCTCGCTTACCCAGAAGGCAAGTATAGAGCGGCTGCGTGTGTACGTGAGCGGCCAGAACCTGTTCACCTGGACAGGCTACTCCGGCATTGACCCGGAGGTGGGCGGTACGCTGAATGCCGGTACCGACTTCAGCTCTTACCCTAATGTAAAAACTATGTTACTCGGACTTCAAGTTAACTTCTAAGATCATGAAAAATCATTTATACAGATACCTGATGATCGCCTCGCTGTCCTGTCTGACCGTGGGCTGCAGCGACGATGTGCTGGACGAGTTCCCGAAAGACAAGCTCAGCTCCGAGAAGTTCTGGACAAACCCCGAAGATGCTGAGAACAGCCTGGTGGTGGCTTACGAGCGCCTGAACCTGGGCTTCTGGAGCCATACCGAGGTGGCCTTCGTGGTGGAGAATTTCGGCTCCGATTTTGTGCAGGCTGGCAGCGACGTGATCGCCAACTACCCCGACCAGGAAGCCTTCGACATGTACAGCGTGACCGACAACAACGGGCGCCTCGAAGATTACTGGAACCGCCAGTACCGGGGTATCTCGGCGGCCAACCTGGTGATCCACCACGTGGGCAAGATGACGGAGGAGCAGATCAGCACCGACCAGAAAAATAAAATCGTGGGGCAGGCCAAGTTCCTGCGGGGACTCTACCACATGCGCCTCTTGATGAACTGGGAAAAGATCGTGGTATTCGACTTTTTGCCGGAAAGCGCTGACGAACTGTTGCAACCCCTGTCGGAGCGGGAGGCCGTTTGGGCCGCTATCGAGAAGGACTTTACCGAGGCAGCCGCAGACCTGCCCGCCACCTGGGATGCCAACAACAAGGGGCGTGCCACCAAAGGAGCCGCGCTTAGCTTCCTGGGAAAAGCCTACCTGCACCAGCACAAGTGGGCGCAGGCCGAGCAGGCCCTGAAGCAGGTGATGGACCTGGGCGTATACGGGCTGGCACCTGATTTTGCCTCCCTGTTCGACGGCTCCAACGAGCTCAGCAACGAGTCGATCTTCGAGATCGCTTTTACAGACAAGCAAGTGGCTGGAAGCGCCGTGGAGTACGCGGGCATTTACAACGTAGCCGCCACCGAGATGGGCGGCTGGGAAGCCATGCTGCCCACGCAGTCGCTGCTGAACGAGATGAAGAAAGAAGGCAAAACCTCGAAAAAAGGAAAGTATGATGCCCGCCTCTACGGCACCCTGTTCTTCGACGACCCGGACGTTTCGATCTATGGCAAAACCTACGACGACGTGTTTGGCGAGGGCAATACCAAAATAGCCTGGAAAAAGTACCTGTTCCGAAGTATAGCTCCCTGGGATGCGCCGCGCAAGTATAGATCCAACATCAACAACGTGTTGATGCGCTACGCGGATGTGTTGCTCATGTACGCCGAAGCGCTGAACGAGCAGGGCAAGTCGGGTGAAGCCAAAGTATACGTTGACCAGGTACGGGCCCGTGCCGACATGCCAGCCACCACAGCCACGTCGCAGGCCCAGTTGCGGGCGCAGATCATGCACGAGCGGGCAGTGGAGTTCGCGCTGGAAGGGCAGCGTTTCTACGACCTGCGCCGCTGGGGCGATGAGGTCATGACGACGGCCATCCGCAGCAGCGCCTCCAGGGGATTCCAGAATTTCAACGCGGCAGAGGATAAATTCTTACCGATCCCATCCTCCGAAAAAGCCAACAATCCAAAAATTCAATAACAGGACAATTAAGGGCGCACTGCACTGCCAACTTAGGTAGTGCAGTGCGCCTGCATGTCCGGCAGTAAAACTTTACCATGATTTTAAAACGCTTTTTATACTTCTGTACGCTTGCTGCCCTGCCTGTTGCCTGTACCGTGAGCAACGACCACAGCAGCGGCGAAACCAACCTGCAGCAGGCTTACCCCAATGTGCTGGCCTTGCAGGAAGCGCCTGCCACGGCCAAAGTGATGGGCAAGTCGGGCCTTTCGGCCTTCTCCGATCTGGGTGCCTGGCACGCCTACAGCCTGCCTACCCACTTTACCGGCGGCTTTACCGGCCCTTTCCTGATGACGCAGCAAAACGGGGTGTGGGCTTCGCCATCGCTTGCCAATTTATACTTTTCCAATGCTGCCACCGGCAAGCCGCTTGCGCTGGATTCGGCCGCTTTTGAAGCGGTATACCTGCCTGGCAAGTTGGTGCAGACTTACACAGGCAAAGAGCTCGACCTGAAGATGGAGCTGATCTTTATTTCTTCGCGCTCGGCCCTCGTGCAAGTGCAGCTCACCAACAAGACCGGTGCGGACCTGCAGGCCGGCTGGCGCGGTACTACCTGGCTACCCGACAGCCACTTCAAAGCAACAGACAAGGGCGTGCGCCTCGAGCAAAAGAAAGAGAACACCATTGTGCGCCTGTGGGTGCCGGAGACAGTCAAGGTTCAGGTAGCCGAAAACAAGTATGAACTGGCGGCGCACCAAGATAAGACAATCAAAAAAGATGAGCAGGTGCAGTTACTGCTGGCGCAAAGCGCGGTGTTCTCGGAAGAGGAGCTGGCGCAGGAGCAGCCGGTCATAGCAGCCGCTTTTAAAAATCCGGAGGAAGAATTCGCTCAAAACACCCAGCGCTGGAACAGTTACGTGCAACAGGTGCTACCGGAGGCGAAGAACGATACCCTCAGCAGGCTGGCGGTAAAGTCACTGATCACACTGGCCAGTAACTGGCGAACCCCGGCCGGGGAACTGAAGCACGCAGGTGTGTTTCCGTCCTATGCCTACCGCGGCTTCCACGGTTTCTGGGCCTGGGACTCCTGGAAGCATGCCGTGGCCCTGGTGCAGTTCCACCCCGAACTTGCCAAAGACCAGATGCGCACCATGTACGATTACCAGGACGAGTACGGCATGATTGCCGACTGTATTTTCCGCGATACCTTGATCGAGCAGCACAACTGGCGCGATACCAAACCCCCGCTCTCGGGCTGGGCCATTCACAAGATCTACGAGAAAACAAACGACAAAGCTTTTGTGGAAGAGTTGCTGCCCAAATTACTCAAGTACCACGCCTGGTGGTATGCGAACCGCGACCACGACCAAAACGGGCTGTGCGAGTATGGCTCTACCGACGGCACCCGCATTGCGGCTGCCTGGGAAAGCGGTATGGACAACGCCGTGCGCTTCGACAAAGCGGTGATGCTTCAAAACAATGCTTCGGCCTGGTCGCTGAACCAGGAATCGGTGGATTTGAACAGCTACCTGTATGCCGAGAAAAAGTATATCGCGCAGCTCCTGCAGGCCGTGGGCAAAGCAGAGCAAGCCAAAACATACTTGCAGAAGGCAGAGCAGCTGGCCGCCCAGATTCGGGAAGTGTTTTACGATGCCGAGTCCGGCTACTTCTACGACGTGCGGCTGGAGGACAAGTCCAAAATCAAGGTGATGGGGCCGGAAGGCTGGCTGCCGCTTTGGGCCGAAGTGGCCACCAAAGAGCAGGCGGCAGCGGTACAGGCCAAAATCATGGATCCAAAGGTATTCAACACCCACGTGCCATTCCCGACCCTGGATGCGAGCCACCCGGAATTTAACCCCCGCAAGGGCTACTGGCGCGGCCCGGTGTGGCTCGACCAGGCTTACTTCGGTTTGCAGGGCTTGCGCAAGTATGGCTATACCCAGGAGGCGGCGATGTTGCAGCAAAAGCTATGGCGCAACAGCAACGGCCTGTTAGGCGATGCTCCCCTCCACGAAAATTACCACCCGGTAACGGGCGAGCGCCTAAACGCAGCGCACTTTAGCTGGTCGGCTGCCCATGTGTTAATGTTGTTGAACGAGTAATCCTGATCATGAAAAATACGATACTTGGCTGCCTGGCCCTGCTCAGCCTTTTGACCGGCCCTTTGCAGGCGCAGCAGCAAACCGCGGCAAAGCCGGACTGGGAAAACGAGCAGATCATCTCCCGCAACACCCTCAAGCCACACGCCACGCTTTTCCCTTACGAGACACGGGCGTTGGCACTGGAAAGCAAAAAAGAGCAATCGAAGAACTTCCTTTCGCTGGACGGCACCTGGAAATTCCATTATGCCCCCAACCCGGAAGCGCGGCCGAAGGATTTTTACCAGACCTCCTACAACACCAGTTCCTGGAAGGATATCAAAGTGCCGAGCAACTGGGAACTCCAGGGTTTTGGCACCCCGATCTACCTGGATGAGGAATATCCCTTCAAACCCGATCCGCCTTATGTGCCCAAAGACAACCCGGTGGGCTCTTACAAGCGCAAGTTTAGTGTGCCGGCCAATTGGTTGAAGGAAAAGCAGGTGATCATTCACCTGGGTTCGGTGCGCTCGGCTATGTACCTGTGGGTGAACGGGCAGAAAGTGGGCTACATGCAGGTGAGCAAAACGTCGGTCGAGTTCAACATCAGCCCCTACCTGAAAGCCGGGCAAAATGACCTGGCCGTGGAAGTATACCGCTGGAGCGACGGCTCTTACCTGGAAGGGCAGGACACCTGGCGGATCAGCGGCCTGGAGCGCAGCGTATTTCTGTATGCCGTACCGGTAGCGCACATTCAGGATTTTTTCGTGACCACCGACCTGGACCAAGATTACCGCGACGCGACCCTGAACGTAGCGCTGGAGCTGGCCAAGTATAAAAAGCCTGCTTCGGCCAAGTATACATCGGAGAAGTATACCATAGCAGCCGAGCTCCTGGATGCCGCCGGCAAGAAAGTATGGCAGCAGGAAAAACCGTTTGCAGAGAAGTTGGCCTTCAACACCAAGCTGCAGAACCCGGCCAAATGGACCGCCGAAACGCCTACGCTCTACAAACTGCTGCTTTCGGTAAAGGCGCCGGACGGCAAGGTACTGGAGGTCATCCCTACTAATGTTGGTTTCCGGGAAGTGGAGATCAAGGGCAAGCAGCTGCTGGTAAACGGCAAGGCCATCGACATCAAAGGCGTGAACCGCTGCGAGTGGGACCCCAAGTTAGGCAGGGCCATGTCGGAAGAGCAAATGCTGCTGGACATCACGCTGATGAAGCAGGCCAATATCAACGCCGTGCGCATGAGCCACTACCCGCACGACGAGCGCTGGTACGAACTCTGCGACAGGTATGGCCTGTACGTGGTAGACGAGGCCAACATTGAGGCACACGGCATGCAGTTCCACCCCAAGAGCTATGCGTTTCTGAGTGACAACCCTGCATGGGAAAAGGCCTACGTCGACCGGATCGAGCGCATGTTCGAGCGCGACAAAAACCATCCGTCCATCATCATCTGGTCGCTGGGCAACGAGGCCGGCGATGGCAGCAATTTTGTAAAATCCTACAAGTGGCTGAAGGAGCGCGACACGCGGCCGGTGCAGTACCAGCCTGCCTGGTACGAGGCCCATACCGACATCGTAGCGCCCATGTACAAGAACAAGCACTTTATCGAGGAGTATGCCAGGAAGTCGCCTGAAAAGCCACTGATCTTGTGCGAGTACGCGCATGCCATGGGCAACAGCGTGGGCAACCTGCAGGACTACTGGGACGTGATCGATAAGTACGAGGTGCTGCAGGGCGGCTTTATCTGGGACTGGGTCGACCAGACCATCCTGACCAAAAACAAGGAGGGCGAAGCCATCTGGGGCTACGGCGGCGATTTCAACGATTTCCCCAACGACTCGAGCTTCTGCGCCAACGGCCTCGTTCGCGCCGACCGCACGCCGTACCCTTACTACTGGGAAGTAAAGAAAGTATACCAGCACATCAAGGTAGAGCCTGTAGATGCGGCAGCCGGCCAGGTGCGCCTGCGCAACCGCTACTTCTTTACCAACCTGGATAAATTCTACCTGACCTGGGAGTTGCTCGAAAATGGGCGCGCGGTGGCTTCTGGCAAGCAGGCTGATTTTACCGTGGCACCCCAGGAAGAAACAACACTTACCCTACCGGTTTCAAAGTATACTTTAAAACCGGGGGCAGAGTATTTTCTGAATCTTCGCTTCTATACCAAGGCAGCGGAGCAGCTTTTGCCGGAAAACCACGAGGTGGCCTGGGTACAGCTGCCAGTTGGGGAAGCTCCGGCCGTGGTACAGCAAAGCGTCAATGGCAAGCGCCCGAAGGCAAAGGAAACAAAGACCGGGCTTACGGTCAGCGGCAAAGACTTCAGTTTATACTTTGACAAGGCAACAGGCGCCATCACTTCTTACAAATATAAAGGCAAGGAAATGCTGCTCTCACCGCTGCAGCCCAACTTCTGGCGCCACCCCACCGACAACGACCTGGGCAACGGCCTGCAGGACCGGGCGGCTATCTGGAAAATGGCAGGCGCCAAACGTAGCCTTACTAATGTGTTGGTTGAAAAGGGCAAAGGCGCTTACGTGATCCGTACTGCAGCTGATGTGGCAGGCGGAAAGGCTGCGCTCACAACCACTTATACCATCCACGGCGACGGACATGTAAAGGTGCAGCAGGATCTTGCGCCGAATGACTCACTGCCCGAGCTGCCGCGTTTCGGCATGAAGGTGCAACTGGTTGGCGATTTGAACAACCTGCAGTGGTACGGCCGCGGCCCGTTCGAGAACTACTGGGACCGTAACACCGCGGCGCTGGTCGGAATTTACGAAGGCAGCGTATGGGACCAGTACGTGCCATATGTGCGGCCGCAGGAGAACGGCAACAAAACTGATGTGCGCTGGGCAAACCTTTACAACCAAAGCGGCACCGGCCTGCGCATCGAAGGGGCACCCACGGTAGAGATCACGGCACACCAGTTTGATACCGAGCAACTGGCATATCCGGGCCGCGAGGCTCCTAACAAGCACGGCAATGAGATCAAACCGGGAGAATTGGTTACGCTCCACATCGATTACCGGCAGATGGGCGTGGGCGGCGACAACACCTGGGGCGCCCGCACGCACCCGCAGTATACCTTGCCCGCCGCGAAATATTCTTATAGCTTTACGATTAGACCGTATGAGCGAAACGACAAGTAGGCCCCTTATGAAGTATAAACTGGTGCAGGAAGCACTGCAGGCGTATGGCCTGGACGCGATTTCCTTTACAGAACTGGCCTCGGGTTACGCCAACGTCAACTACAAAGTATGGACGGCCACCGGACCGGTGCTGCTGCGCCTGTGCCGGCAGCAACCGCTGGCACTGCTTGCATATGAGGCAACGCTCATGCAGCAGCTCCGGCAGCTTGCTTTTCCTACTGCCTACCCGATTCCAAGGCCGAACGGGGCGTATGTGACCCAGGTGGGAGAAGAGAACGTCATGCTCTACGATTTTGTGCAGGGGCAGGAACCGGAAGTGAATCCGGCTACGTCGGCCGAAATAGGAGAGGCTGTGGGCAAGCTTAGTACCCTGCAGCTGGGGCCGGAACTGCAGAAAACGAACGCCGTGCACATTCGCAACTGCCAGCAGCTGATCGCTGAATTCAGTCAGGCTACCAACCAGTACCCGGACATTTTCCGCTACTTTGAAGAGCAGACCGCTTACCTGGAGCCGCTCCTGGCAAGGCCGCTGCCAAGGGGTATCATTCACGGCGATGTGTTTCCGAACAACACGCTGTTTGCGGGCGACAAGCTGCTGGCCATCATCGACTTTGAAGAGGCCTGCACCGACCACCTGCTCATGGATGTGGGCATGAGCATGAACGGCTTCTGCTTTGTAGACAACCGGCTCGACATGGGCCTGGCGGAAAGTTTTCTGGCTGCCTATACCCGCCACCGGCCGTTGCAGGAAGAGGAATGGGCGCTGCTGCCCGTATACCTGCAGTGGGGCGCGCACGGCATGCTCTCGTGGCACCTGCGCAACAACCTGCTCTACCACGAAAAGCCGCACCAGCTGGCCCGGGTGCGGGAACTGATGGAACGTACCATCGAGCTCCGCCAAACGGAGGACATCATTTTAAACGACATCGCAACATTAGCCCGACAACAGGCATGGAATTGATAGATAACAAGTATAAAATACAGGGAATACCCGTAGAGCAGCTGCGGGAGCAGTTCGGCACGCCGCTTTATGTGTACGATGCCGAGCACATCCGCGGGCAGATCAAAAAATTTCGGGAAGGCTTCAGCACCGTGGACCTGCACATCAAGTATGCCTGCAAAGCCCTCACCAACATCAACATCCTGAAGCTGATGCTCCGGGAGGGCCTGGGGCTGGACACCGTGTCTTTGCCGGAGCTGCGGATGGGGCTGCACGTGGGCTTCAAGCCGCAGGAGATCGTTTTCACCCCTAACGCGGTGGACTTTTCTGAGATAGAGGAGGCCGTGGCACTGGGCGTGAAGATCAACATCGAGAACCTGTCGAACCTGGAGCGGTTTGGGCAGAAGTATGGCGGCAGCGTGCCGGTTTGCATTCGCCTGAACCCGCACATCGCCGCGCAGGCCAACTCCGAGAAGGTAGAATGGTGGCACAAGCAATCCAAGTTCGGAATCTCCATCGACCAGGTAAGCGACGTGAAGGCGCTGGAAGAGAAGTATAACCTGCATATCGACGGCATTCACATCCACTCCAGCTCGGTGATCATGAGCCCGGAGATCTTCATCAACGGCGCCAAAGCAGTGTTCGACATCGCCCTCCAGTTCCGTAACCTCGACTTCATCGATTTCGGCGGGGGCATCAAGGTGGATGTGGGCGACGGCAACCCGGTGATCGACGTGGTGGCGTTGGGCAAGCAACTGGACGGCGTGTTCTCCGACTTCTGCCAGAAATATGGCCGCCGGCTGCAGCTCTGGTTTGAGCCGGGTCGTTACCTGGTAGGCAACGCCGGCACGCTGCTGACGACCTGTGTGCTGCGCAAGCGCAACGGAGGCTCTGAGTTCGTGGGCCTCGACTCAGGCTTCAACCACCTGATCCGCCCAATGCTTTATAACGCGTACCATGAGATTGTGAATGCTTCGAATCTGGCTGGCCCTGCCGAAACCTATACCGTGGTAGGTAACATATGCGAGATCGACAACTTTGCCGTAGACCGCGAGTTGCACCAGGTGCGGGAAGGCGACCTGATTGCTATTCGGAGCGCCGGCGCGTACGGCTTTAGCATGGCTTCCACCTACAACTCCCGTTTCCGGCCAGCCGAGGTGCTGGTCATCAATGGCGAAGCCAAACTTATCCGGCAGCGCGACACTTATGAGGATTTGCTGCGCAACCAGGTGGAAATTGAGTTGGGGTGAGAGAAAGGGCTATAGGCTGGTAATGAAGATTTATTTGGCCTTCTTGATGAACGTGGGCATGTTGATAGGTTATGCCAGGGGTAGCATTGGCTAAACAGGTTTTCGGACACAATCTACCTTCTGGTGGACATGAAGATCGTGGTCATGTGGTTGATGTCCGCCTTGTAAGCCGCGTAGTCGCTCTTGGCCAAGCTTTTGTTAACCGAGCTCATGGAACTCATGTTGAAGAAGGAGCCGTAGCTGGCTTTTTTCAAGTGCGGGGCGCAGAGCTGCGACAACCCTAATAAACTATATACATTGAACTTAAAATTCTGGACAAAGTCCTCGACCGAAATAATAGACTTTCACGGTCTGCGCCAACTGCATTGTTCAACAGGGTATAAATACGGCGTACCCTGCCACCGCTTGGTCCAACAAGCTTACCAGGCAGGGTAGGTTATCTTCTATAAAGTTGCAACTTACGGCCAAGGCTTTCCCGTCTTTGGATTTCATCCGTCCACACTGTTCTTACTCTTTGTCTACAGCTAGCTGAGCCACATCCACTCCTCCCGTTACCTGGAGTGTAAGTGCCATCGCAACCTGGAGGTTACGTGGCTGTTGGGGCAACTCCCGTCAGACCACAACACGATTACCAGTTTCCTCAAAAACAACTGTAAGGCCATTGCCTAAGTCTTCCGGGCAACTGTCCCGATAGCCAAGCATTTCAAGCTGATCGGCGGGCGGATGCTGTGAAAGTG
>NZ_JSYF01000456.1:0-1227 GCF_054824225.1 Pontibacter sp. HJ8 | reverse complement strand
ATATGTTGCTATGTTTAAGATGATGGTTTAGTAAAAGTCTAGGAAGATTAAATCTGAATTTTGGGTAAATCCGAATTGATTTATGATCATCGGACAAGGACTTCATGGTATGAAGGTGCCACATCGTAGAAGAAGTATGCCTCCCGATTCTATACCCAATGGTGGTTATAAATGCAAAACAGCATCTCATTTTGGAAAAGACTCACGCATGGCCGTTTTTACGATAGCGGCATATTCCTTTAGTTCTGCTGCATCCGGGGGGAGACCGATCAGGCAATGTATTTGTCCGGCAAAGCATTTGTCCCAGACCTTCACGCCAGACTTTCTTAATGCAGCGGCATACAAAGCCCCGTCATCCCGCAACGGATCGAACTCTGCATTGATGATCACAGCAGGTGGCAGGCCGCTTAAATCCTTGGTCAGGATGGGGGATACTTCTGGATTGTTGTACTGGCCAGGGGCATAGGTTTCCACTGAAAAGTAACAGGCAGCTTTTGTTTGGAAGTACCCCGTGGCATTTTCCTGGTAGGAAGCAGAAGCTTCCATATGCTGGGGACGCAGATCAATGGGTAGCCCGTTCATGATTTGAAGCTTAATTTTACCGCTGAGACCTTCTTTTTTGGCTTTCTGTGCGGTCACCGCTACCAAATTGGCTCCTGCGCTGTTTCCCAGTAAGGCAATGCGGCTGGTATCGCCTCCCAGTTTGCTACCATGCTGTGCGATCCATTTAAAAGCGTTATAACTATCGTTTACCGCAGCCGGAAACCTATGCTCGGGTGCTACCCGATAATCGATGGCAAAAACAATTGCGTTGAACGTTTTGGCCTCTTCCCAAAGGGAGTGCTCCAGGGCCGGTAATAAAGGCGAAATAAACCCGCCTCCATGGTAATTTATAATGATAGGAAGGTTCCTAGCCCGGGAAGGATTAAATACTAAAACCGGAATGCTATCGGCAGTGATCTTGATCCGTTTGACATCCCCTTCGGGATAAGTGACCGGTGGAGGTCCTGCAAACTTAAGCTGCTCGATAGGCAGCAGGCGAAGTTGCTCAAGCGTCAGGTCCTCATAGCCGATCATCTTTAAGAACGAGTCTATTCTGGGGTCGAGTTGACGTGTCTGGCATACCTGAGCAAAAAGCTCCTGCTGATTTAGTGTTGTGAAGATACTTAGCAAAGAGATGAATAGTAGTTTTTTCATAATGAAGCTGCTTAATAAGATGAAAAGTCT
>NZ_JSYF01000455.1:0-823 GCF_054824225.1 Pontibacter sp. HJ8 | reverse complement strand
GGCCTCCAAACAGGTACAAGTAAAAGGTTCTATAAAAGTGAAAAGATGACGAATCAAAAAAAAGACTTTATGCGGGAAGCCATCCGGCTGTCTATTGAGAAAATGGAAGCTGGCTTTGGAGGCCCTTTTGGTGCAGTAGTGGTGCGGAACGGGGAAATCATTGCCCGGGGGTATAACAATGTGCTGGCTACCAATGATCCGACTGCCCATGCCGAAGTCGATGCGATCCGGAAAGCCTGCCAGGCGCTGGGAACCTACCAGCTCAGCGATTGTGACCTCTACACCAGCTGCGAGCCCTGCCCAATGTGCCTGGGAGCTATCTACTGGGCAAGGCCGCGGAAGGTATACTACGGCAACACCAAGACAGACGCTGCCCGGATCGGCTTCGATGACCAGTTCATTTATGAAGAACTCGACAAGGACCTCGCAGCGAGAACCATACCAATGGAGCAGTTACTCCACGAGGAGGCACTGGCCGGATTCAAGGCCTGGGAAAACCGCGTGAACCGGACACAGTATTGAAGGCAGTGCAAACAGCAAGACTCTTTACTGTCAGAAAAGCAGATCCGGGTCCAACCACCCCTGCTCCTGCTTGTCCAAGAAGGGGAGCCTGCTACTACGATAGCTCCAGTTGTTGTTTCATGGCTGGTGTACTGTCATCCCCCTGCCCCCTTCGAAGGGGGACTTTCTGCTGCTGCTATTCATCTAGTATAAGCCATGTAGCAGCAGGTATAGCCGACAGGTATAGCAAGACATCCTTACAACAGTTATTCTAAGCGAAGACATCAGCCAAGTGCACCTTTAGGGCAACACACTGTTTGAG
>NZ_JSYF01000052.1:0-25412 GCF_054824225.1 Pontibacter sp. HJ8 | reverse complement strand
ATCTGTATTGACAAAATCCATTGATGAACTATGAAAATCATTTCCTTTGAACTAGAGACCTCGCAGCCGGAAACGCTGAAGGAGTTCTATACCCGTGTGCTGCAGTTGCCCGTGCTTTCGGAAGATGATCAGCATTTCAGCGTACAGGCTGGCTTCAGCACGATCACCTTCCGGCAGGTGAGCAAAAGGCCGGCGGGCCCGTATCATTTTGCCTTCAACATCCCGCACAACAAGGTACGGGAGGCGACCGACTGGCTGCGGGAACGGGTGGCTTTTCTGTACGCACCGGGTGCTGTCACTCCGGTCGTGCATCATCAACGCTGGGAGGCTTACGCCCTCTACTTTTACGACACCGACTTCAACATACTCGAGCTGATCGCGCACAAGGCGGCACCTGCCACTGCGACACCATTCGGGCCTGAGCAGATCCTCGGACTGGCAGAAGTGGGGCTGCCGGTGGCGGATGTTCCGGGTTTCAGCCAGCAGCTCCGGGAGGAGCTGCAACTCGCCCGCTGGAAGTTGGCCACAGAACACTTTGAAGCAGTTGGGGATGAAGAAGGAATGTTTATTGTCGTGCAGGAACAGCGCCCCTGGTTTCCGACCATCAACCCGGCAGCCTCCTTGCCGATGCGGGTCGAGGTACAAGCTGCCGGTACAAACCCGGTCCATCATGGCGCTTTCCACATCCTGCCGGTCCGCACTCAGACCAGATGAGCATGACCCAGGTATTAGGAAGGGAAACTGCACCTGAAACAGGCCCCGCAGGGTATGCGCTGGCAGGAAGCTCCGGGCCAAATTCTACTGCTTCTTAAACACTGCCGGCTGCAGGCCGTTTAAAAGGCAGAATCGATTGTGAACCTAAACACGAGAAACTATGAGACATAACGAGCAAAATTACGACAGAGACTACCAGGGAAATCGCCATGACTCCAGAAACAGACAAGACGATGACTACGGCCTCTCCAATTACCTGACACGCTATGAGAGCAAAGGCAACTACTACGGGATGAGTGGTCAGGACAGCCCTTACAGCGATGTCAGGAGCCAGGGACGCAACTACGGTAACGCTACCTGGGGGCCAACGGCCGGTTCTGGCGCCAGCAGCCGGCGCGGCAACTATGACCAGAACGACCGCCATACCCAGGGCCAGATGCACCAGAACGAATGGGGACCCAGCGGCCAGTATGGCAGTGACCGCAACAAGAGTAGCTACGGCTCCGGCAGTGACCATTACCACTACGGTGACCCGAATCCTTACATGGACAACCAGCGCAACGATGGGTATGAGCGGACCAGGGGCACCAGCTGGCGCGAAAACGAAGTAGACCACGGCAACCGCCGCTACTCCCGACAGGAAAACAGTTACCAGTCCTCCGGTCAGGGCAGAAGGTTCGATCAATATGGCCAGGACGAGCGTTACAATTATGCCCATGGCCGGCAGGATGGCAGACGTAGTATCGAAAATTCAGAAAGCCTGGACGACCGCTACATTGACCGGGGCGAGCATTCGCGCGGCAGCAGCGATAACGACTATGGGAACCAGTACGGCACCAACTATGACCACCGTAACCGCAATCGGCAGGGCCGCGATGACAACTACGCCACCGGCAGCTACAGCTCCAACAGAGCCTATCTCGCCGAGCAAGGCCAGGGCCGCGACCAGGGTATGTTCGACCACACCAGCGACGATTATCCCAGCCGAAGCCCCAAAGGCTATGGACAAAGGTCAGGCCCGGATTATTCGGCCAGTTCCCCTATAACCAATTATGGCCCCGGGGTACGTGGCTATCAGAAATAATACCAGCCCGGAAGTCCACTCCCCTGTGGGCTTCCGGGTTATACCCCGCTTATACCTTGTTCCACACCACGCGCGTAATGGCGAAGCAGCCAAATGCGTTCGCTTCTTCACACATCATCCACTGAACCGATCATCAACATGAAACATCAATTACGCTATACCTACCTTGTCGTACTCCTGATCCTGGCAGGCGCCTGCACGTTGCAGCCCAAGAACCGGCAGTTTTCCGAAGGAGTCGCAGGTATACAAGGCTCTTACTGGATGCTGCTTTCCCTGCAGGGACAAGACCTGGAAGGTGTACCCGACACGCATACCGCTTACATCCGCTTCGAAGAAGGCAACGATGAAGTGAAAGGCTTTGCGGGCTGCAACCGGCTGACGGGAAGGTACCAGCTCAGGAACGACTCCCTGCAACTGACCAACCTGAGCACGACCCGCATGTCGTGTCCGAACATAGAACAGGAGAACTTTATGATGAAGATACTGGATCAGGTGGATTCCTACGAGATAGCGGGTGATGTGCTGACGCTTTTCCACAACAAAAGCGCGGTAGCGACCTTCCAGGCGGGCTATCCCCCCTCTCTGATTAATTCTGATAAATGAGTTAGAGCCCCGGAGGTATACCGGGTGCAACCCTTTACTTGTCTATACAGTATTTGTAAAGGCGCTAACAATGAACTACTTAAAACAACAACAACGATGGCAACAACGAAATGGGTCATAGACCCGACACACAGCGAAATACAGTTTAAGGTACGCCACCTCATGATTACCACGGTTACAGGCTATTTCAGCAAGTTCAACCTCGAAGTCGAAACCGAAGGCGAAGACTTCTCCAAAACCAAAAGCATTGTGTTCACGGCTGATATAGACTCCATCAACACCAACAACGAACAGCGCGACACCCACCTCAAATCGGCTGACTTCTTCGATGCCGGCACCCATGAGCAGGTACGGTTCGAAGGCAGGGACTATGAAGAGATCGAAGCAGGATTCGAAAAACTGAACGGTGAGCTGACCATCAGAGGCACGAGCAAACCCATCACGCTGGATGTCGAATACCATGGGATTGTGGTAGATCCTTACGGACAGACCAAAGCAGGTTTCAGCGTGGATGGCAAAGTCAACCGCAAGGAGTTCGGGCTGACCTGGGACGCCGTGACTGAAGCAGGCAGTGTGGTCGTTAGCGATGAGATCCGGTTACATTGCGAAATTCAGCTCGTGAAACAGAGTTAGTGTATAAACAGGCAGGCTACTGACAGCTTTCCAGTTAGAACAATACCCGGAACCAACCCTGCCCCGGAATAGGACATTATATCCGGCTTATTTGGCTCCCGTGGCCTGTTCAGGCAGTTGGTTATGGCCGGATGTGACTATATCCTAACTGCCCTGAAGTCAGGGAAAATACTTACTTGGAGATTAAATACTTAAATAAGCTAATATAGGAAAACCCTTCGGTCTATAGCCGTATTACACTAGTCGACCTGATGCATTTATGCCTTCTACAACTATGCAAAAGAAAAGCGCTAAAAAAGCTATAAAAGACACCTTGAAGGTGGAGCTGAGGGAAAAGGAAGCTCAGGAGCTATACCTGAACATATGCAACTACCTGCTCAACAATGATGACAAATGCTACATTGGCGTGATCAGGTATAAATACCTGCTGCTTTGCGATGAGATCAGCACCAATGTGAGCGATTACCTGGTCATGGAGCAGTTGCTGGAGAAGATGCAGCAAAAACATCCCCTCATTCTGTCCGCCCTCACCTATATGGCCACTTACAAATCCTGAACAAACAAAAAGGCTGCAGGTTAACCTGCAGCCTTTTTGTTTGTTCAAATCCCTTTCTCAAATCTTCTGAATCCAGGAAAAGACAGTCTTCCCCTACCCTGTTGCTACTTCAGTAGTTTCTGGTAATCCGGGTTGTTGTCGATGTATTTCTTTACTACCGGGCAGGAAGCGATCACCAGCAGCCCATTGTCTTCTGCATAGCACAACCCTTTCTCGATGAGTTTGCTGGCAATGCCCTTGCCTCTTGCCGACTCGGGCACATAGGTATGGGTAAAGTCCAGCACATCCGGCGAAGGAGTGGCATAGGCCAGTTCGGCTTCGTCATCTCCCAGGTTGGCCGTGAACTGTTGATCCTCTTTGTTATGCGTTATGTTAACATCCATGATAATTCTCTCTTTTGATGTGTAATAATTCTGTCCCGCGTCACCCTGCTCAGGCGCTTATCCCACCTGTTTGGCAACAGGATGATGCAGCACAATAATGGAACGGCTTTCTACGCGTATGGTTTGACCGGCATCAAAAGTGCCGTTCTCCTCCACGCTGCTCAGGCTCGTATCCACAATCTTGGTCCAGTGGGCACCATACTTCTTTTCAGGTATGGTATAATCCAGTGCTTCGTGGTGCGCATTGAAGATAACATAGAAGCTGTCGTCGATGATCTGCTCCCCTTTCGGCCCTACCGAGTGCAGGCCCCTTCCGTTCAGAAACACCCCGAGCGATTTGGCATAATCGTGGTTCCAGTGCTCCTCTGTCATTTCAGATCCTTCCGGCAGAAACCAGGCGATGTCATCGACCCCCATGCCTTTGATGGGCTGGCCCTGAAACCAGCGGCGCCGGCAGAATACAGGGTGATTTTTGCGGAGGCTGATCAGTTTACGGGTATACGCCAGCAGTTCTTTGTCGGCAGTTAACCAGTTGATCCAGGATATTTCATTGTCCTGGCAGTAGGCGTTGTTGTTGCCTAACTGGGTGCGGCTGATCTCGTCGCCGGCCACCAGCATGGGCACCCCCTGCGACAGGAAAAGTGTGGTCAGGAAGTTTCGTTTCTGCCGCTGCCTCAGCTCTGTTATTTTAGTATCTTTTGTAGGGCCTTCGGCCCCGCAGTTCCAGGAACGGTTGTGGCTCTCGCCATCCTGGTTATTTTCACCGTTGGCGTCGTTATGTTTCTCGTTGTAAGATACCAGGTCGTGCAGCGTAAAACCATCGTGCGCCGTTATAAAGTTAATGCTCGCCGTAGGCCGGCGGAAGTCCCCCTGGTACAGATCCGGGCTGCCGGTAAAGCGCGCGGCAAACTCGCCCAGCGTGCTGTTTTCGCCGCGCCAGTAGTCGCGTATACAGTCCCGGTACTTGCCATTCCATTCGGCCCATCCCGGCGGGAATTTGCCTACCAGGTAGCCCCCCTCCCCGATGTCCCAGGGCTCGGCAATGAGCTTGACCTGAGAAATGACTGGATCTTGGTGGATGATGTCAAAGAAGGAACCCAGACGGTCTACCTCATGCAGCTCCCGCGCCAGTGTGGCGGCCAGGTCAAACCGGAAGCCATCCACGTGCATTTCGAGTATCCAGTAGCGCAGGCTGTCCATGATGATGCGCAGCACCGGGGGCATCATCGCATTGAGCGTATTGCCCGTGCCGGTATAATCCATGTAGAACCGTTTATCCTCTTCGACCAGTCTGTAGTAGGAAGAATTGTCCACTCCCCGGAAGGAGAGCGTAGGTCCCATGTGATTGCCTTCGCCGGTGTGGTTGTAGACCACATCCAGGATCACTTCTATACCTGCCTTGTGCAGTTCTTTGACCATGTCCTTGAACTCCACGACCTGCTCGCCCAGGGTCCCGCTGCTCGAATAGCGCACATCGGGTGCAAAGAAACCGATCGAGTTGTAGCCCCAGTAGTTGGTAAGCCCCTGATCGGACAGGTGGCGATCCGTAATAAAGTGGTGTACCGGCATCAGTTCGATGGCCGTGATGCCCAGCTCCTGGAGGTATTTGATCGTTACCGGGTGCCCGATGGCAGCGTAAGTGCCCCGTATCTTTTCAGGTATGCCGGGGTGCAGTTTTGTGAAGCCCTTTACATGCGTCTCGTAGATGATGGATTCATGATACCGGACCTTGGGGGCCTTGTCGCCTTCCCAATCGTAGTTTTGATCCACTACCACAGAACAAGGTATAAAAGGGGCACTGTCCACCTCACTGAAGCTCGTATCTTCATCCGGATCCCCGATGATATACCCAAACAGGGAATCGTGCCAGCTGATGGTACCGGAAATAGCTTTAGCGTAGGGGTCGATCAGCAGTTTATTCGGATTGAACCGGTGGCCGTTCTCCGGCTCAAAGGGACCGTCTACCCGGTAGCCGTATAACTGGCCCGGTTTGATTTCCGGCAGGTATACGTGCCATACCTGGTGGGTCCGCTCCGTCATCTTGATTTTCACCGACTCCGTTTCATCTTCTGTGGAATTGAAAAGGCAGAGCTCCACCCCGGTCGCATTGTCAGCATAGAGTGCAAAGTTCACTCCTTCTCCGTCCCATGTGGCTCCCAAAGGATAAGGACTGCCTGGATAAACAGTAATATTCATATTTTGTAAGCGAAAACGCTGTAGTAGAATGTATTTTAGATTGAATGCTTCTACGGATAACAGGATCAAACAGTCATGATCTGCCCTTCAAAAATGTGCTTTTCTAAGTTCGGGAAGACTGGTTTTGACAAATCCCGGCCTGGATCGTACCTTATAGTAGAGCACTTACAGGCAAATCAGAACATGACCGAAACCAAATTTATAACCGTAACCCTGGGAAGCGGAGAGACACCATCGGTACTCCTGCTGGACATCAACAAGCTTTGCTTCCTGACTTTCAAACCGGAAACCCGGGAGCAGACGGCCAAGCTGGTACTGGACTTTGGAAGTTCCCAGAAGATTTTCGAAAAGACAGAGGCCGGACAGGTATACCAGGAACTGGTGAAACACACCGAACAGCACAACCCCGTACGTTCTTCCGAGCATTGAACCGGGCATACAGCAGTGTACTTTCACCCGTATTGTCAACAAGGAGAAGGGATAGCTACCGGATCAGCTGGCCAGGGTATAGCGGGCGGCCAGGCAGGTAAACTCCCGTACCTGCTGTTCCTGCCAGTTTTCGTCTTTGTGCAGCTCCCCGGCCAACAGTTTCGCCACCACCGGCGCAGCAGCTATGGCGGCACGGGCATCGAGGAACAACAGCCGCACCCGCCGGGCCAGCACGTCTTCCACGGTACGGGCCATTTCGGCCCGGGCTGCCCATACGACTTCCGCACAGGTATAGGCATAGTCCGGGTGAAGCCTGGCAGCCAGCTCGGGCTGCTGCGCCAGGAGTTGCCGTATTGCCGGCGCATCCGATCCGTATACGGCCAGGTGCCCGTCTGCCGGCTGAGCAGGAAGGCTGCCGTGGATGGGAAAGCGGGCGGTGCGGCCAGGTATAGGTATAAGATTTGCGACCCGGATGGCAAGATCCACCGTATCTGCTGCCATTTTGCGAAAGATGGTCCATTTGCCGCCTGTTATCGTGATGAGGCCTGTTTGGGAAGCCATGAGCTTGTAGTTGCGGGAGATCTGGCTGGTGGACTGCTTGTTCCCTTCCTGGGCGGCCAGGGGGCGAAGGCCGGCAAAAACAGAAAGGACATCCTGGCGGGTTGGTTTCCGGGACAGGTATAGGCCGGCTGTATGCAGGATGAAATCGATCTCCTCCTCCAGCGCCTGCGGCTCCAGGGAAGTCTTTTCCTGTAGGGTGTCGGTGGTTCCTACGACCAGTTTGCCCTGCCAGGGCACGGCAAAAAGCACCCGCCCATCCGCTGTTTTCGGGATCAGCAGGGCGTTGGCTCCGGGAAGGAAAGACCGGTCTAGTACCACATGCACTCCCTGGCTCGGGCGGACCAGCGGACGGGCTGCCGGGTTCTCCATCCTGAGAATCTCGTCCACAAATACCCCGGTCGCATTGACTACTACTTTCCCCTTCAGCAGGGATAGCTTGCCTGTTTCCAGATCCCGGGCCTCTACCCCGTTCACTTGGCCGGTGTCATCTTTCCGGAGCCCTGTCACCTGGATGTAGTTGAGTACGCAGGCACCCTGTTCGGCTGCCGTCTGCGCTAGATTCACCGCGAGGCGGGCATCATCAAACTGCGCATCCTGGTATACCGTGCCGCCCTTCAGCCCGGTCGCCCGGATGCCGGGCAGCGCAGCCAGGGTTTCTTCTTTGCTACAGTAACGGCTCTTGCCCAGGCTCAGGCGCCCCGCCAGCAGGTCGTATACCCGGAGGCCGGCCGTATAAAACAGGCCGCCCCACCAGGTATAGTGCGGGATAACGAAGGTCTGTTTGTGGACGAGGTGCGGGGCATTTTTCAGCAAGAGGCCCCGCTCTTTCAGGGCCTCCAGCACCAGCTTCACTTTCCCCTGGGCCAGGTAGCGCACGCCGCCATGAATCAGCTAGGTGCTACGGCTGGAGGTGCCTTTTGCAAAATCAGCCTGCTCCAGCAGCAACACCATATACCCGCGTAGAGCCGCATCCAGAGCTATACCCAAACCGGTTGCACCCCCTCCTATTACGATGATGTCCCAGACGGCCCGGGTGTTCTCCAGTTGCTGTATAAATCGGGAACGGTCCATCATGCAGAGCAGTGCTTTAGGTTTTTGGGGATGCAGATTTTTGCTAAACGTACAACTTTGTCCGGAGGATGTAGCGTTGCTTCCTTTCCCGAGTGAAGTACCGGACTAAAATACAAATAGCCCGCTTTCGGGGCGGGCTATTTGTATTAATACGTTTGCTTATCAGGCCATCTGGCTTTTCATCCGGCCAATTGTTTTCTTCTTTGATTTCTTACGCAGCTTGTTGATCCAGATCAGGGTGCCGGTCACAGGCAGGCTGGTTGCGATCAGGCAGGCAATGAAGTAGAGGATCTTGGAGAAGGTGCCGTATACATCGCCCAGGTGCAGGGGCTTGATCAGAGCCACGATCTGTTCGTTGAGGGGCTTTTCAGCGAATATGTCCACTTTCAGCGGAACGCCGCTGTACTGGTCCAACTGTACCTTGTCGGAGGCCGCCAGTGCAAAGAAGCCGGTCCTGTTTTTTGATACCACGACCGAGCTCGCGGAGTCTGCTGCCAGGGCCAGTTTGGTGTCACCGTCGTAAGGCAGCAGGGTGTTGGCCTTTTGCAGAAAGTCTGCTGCCGATAAAGCTACCGCACCGGGTGCAGGCGGACTGGAAGGCAATGGCTTTTCTTTCCGGCCTTTGAAAACCTCTGCTCCCATCACTTTGCTCAGTCCATCCTTGTACCACTCAAACGACCAGCAAAGCCCGGTCAGGGCCATGATGAGCAGCAGAATAGAAGAATAAAATCCCAGGGTGTTGTGCAGGTCGTGGTTGGTGCGTTTCCAGTTGCCGCTCGTCTTTACCTTAAAGCCTTGCTTCCAGTTTTTCAGCTTCACCGGGAACCACATCACCAGGCCGGTCAGGATGATGAACACGAAAATGATGGTAGCTGCGCCTACAATGATTTTCCCGACGTCGCCTTCTATCAGCAGCCAGCGGTGCAGCTTCATCACGGTCACAAAAAACTCCGAAACAGGTCCTTGCTGATTACCCGTTATACTGCCGGTATAGGGGTTCACATAGTAGCCGGCACCACGCTCCTCGCCGGCCTTCTTCACCGAAAACAGGTAGGCCCGGCTCTTATCTTCGGGTATGGTGATAGCTGTTACTTTGCCACCGCTTTGCTGCTCCAGCTGCTGTATGAGCACATCCGGCGACAGTGGCTGCGCATGGGCAGCAACCGTTACCGCATACTTTTCCGGGTCTGCCAGCTCCTCGATTTCGGTGTGGAAGGTATAGATCGTACCGCTCAGGCACACCACAAAAAGGACCAGTCCGCTGGCTATACCCAGCCACAGATGGATGTCGTTAAAAAGTTTGCGCAGGCTGAATGTTTTTTCCATTTGCGAAGATAATGAGTCTCTTATGATAATTGCAAAAGCAGCCGGTGAACGTATACCGGCTGCCTGGTGAAACAATGAATTTAACTTATCTGAACCTGTAAGTGAGCACAGCACTCATGTTACGCGGGTCGATCGGGTTGATGAAAGATACGCGGTAGGCATTGTAACCCACCTCATCCAGGATGTTGTTGAACAGCAGCCGGATGCCCAGGTGTTCGGTCGCCTGGTAGCTGGCCTGCAGGTTCACGGTCGTATAAGGCTTCATGTACCAGGGCTTCTGGTTCGGGGTGATCTCGTGGTAGCTGACCCCTGCATTGGTCCAGTCGTTGTTAGGCCGGCTGCCCACGTAGTAGACACCGCCACCCAGCGAAAGCCCTTTCAGCGCTCCGTAACGCACCGAGTAGTTTGCCCAGAAGTTGGCTGTCTGATCGGGTGTATTGAGTGGAGAGGAGTTTCTTACAAACGTGGTGTGTTCCTTGTATTTGGCGTCTATCAGCGCATACCCTGCAATCAGTTCCAGGTTGTCCAGCACTCGGCCGGTCAGTTCCACTTCAATTCCCTTCCGCTCGTCGTTGCCACCTTTGATGTAATAAGGCATCTGGATCAGCACCCCGTTGGCATCCGGTTCCACGGCTGGTATGTTCATGTTGCGGTTGTTGATCTTGTACAGGGTCAGGTTGAAGCGGAGTCGGTTGTCCAGCCAGTCGGATTTGATGCCGGTCTCAACCTGGTCAATGCGTTCGTTGCCCAGCTCGTTGCCGTTTTTGTCAAGACGGGTGGCGCTGCGGGGGTTGGTGCTGTTGGTATAGGAAGCAAAGAGGTTCAGGCCCTTTAGGGGAGTCAGGATGACGCCGGCCAGCGGGTTGATGGCATGGCCGCGGGTGACTACGGCTGCCGCAGAGCTCCTGCTCTCGGTGGTGCTGTAGCGTATTCCGCCTATCACTTTTGCCCAGTCGGTCACGGTGATCACGTCCTGCGCGCTAAAGCCCAGACTCGCCTCGCTGCTGATGGTTGTAGCGGTGATTTTGGAGACAGGCGTGGAAGCCATCTTGTTTGAGATTTCCTGGAATACGTCGATCGTATCCATCAGCGTAGAGGCATAGGTCGGCACCTCCAGGTTCACGGTCCGGAAGTCGGCTCCTACCTGGAAGGTATGCTTCAGAAAGCCCGTCTTCACGTCCTGCCCGATCAGGTCAAACTGCACCACGGAGTTCTTATCCAGCCTGTTGGACTGGGTGATGGAACGCGTGCGTTGGTTTGCGGGCAGGATAAACTCACCGTTTGCGTCCCGCTTGCCTTGCGAGAGGCTGGTGGCTACCTCCGGCACTTCCAGGTTGGAGCGGAAGTAAGCCGCCCTCACCGAGAAGTTATTGTCCAGCTTGCGGTTGAAGCGGGCAGCAAAGGTGGCATTCTTTGTAAGGGTGCGGTCCGTATCAAAGCCCAGGAACTTGTCATGCGGGAGGTCATAGATCGCGTACTGCTCATCGGACAGGGCGATGGTGCCCAGATCCGGTGTGCGGCTGTCATTGAGGTAGTCCATCTCCAGGGTCAGGCTGGTCTTGTCATCCGGGCGCCATTCCAGGGAAGGGTTGATGTAGAATTTTTCATACGACACCGAAGAACGGTAGCTGTCGGCGCGCTCCAGCGCCCCGTTTACCCGGAAAGCCACTGTTTTGGAATCGTTGAGCGGGCCGTACACATCGAAGCTGGGGCGTACCTGCCCGAAACTGCCCACACGCAGGGAAGCGTAACCTCCTTTTTCAAACTTAGGCGTTTTGGTCACGATATTGATAATACCGCCCGGTCCGCCGATGTCGCCGGCCACACCCTGGGTGATGGAGCTTGCCCCCTTCATCACCTGAATACTTTCTACACCCTCCATATCGGTCAGCACGCCGGTGCCCCGGAAATCGGAGTTGATGCGCACGCCGTTCTTTACTACAGGTATACCCCGGAAGCCCCGGGAGGACATGCTTTCGCGCTTGTTGCCATAGGTAGCAAAGTTATACACGCCCGGCACGTTGCGGGTGACATCCGTGATCGTCAGGGCTCCCTGCTCTCGGATCAGGCGGTCCGAGATAACGGAGATGCTCTGGATCTGCTCACTTGGCTTAAGCGGCAGACGGGTGATCACATCGAGCTTTTCAGGCTGCTTATCCCGCACCCCGAAAACTTCCACTTCGGCCACCTGTTTTGAGCTGGGGGTTAGCTGAAAGCTGAGTTCCTTGATTTCTCCCTGGGTTAACTGCACTTCCTGCGAAGCCTGTTCATACCCCAGCAGCATTGCCCGTACCAGGTAGGTTCCTTCCGGAAGACGATGCAAAAAAAATTCGCCGGCCTGGTTGGTCGTAGTGCCTACCTGCAGCTGCTCTATCACGATGCTGGCAGCTTCAACCGGCTGGCCGTTTGCCTGCAGCACGTTTCCCTTGATACCGGCACTTTTGTACTGCGCATAGGTGAACTGTGTCAGGAGCAGACACCAACAGAGGATTGTAATCTTTTTTATCATTCTATTTATTTAGACTAATTATAAATAAGTACTTTTGACAAAAGTATACAACCTGCCTCAGGGGTGGGTATCGGAAAAAGGAGAAAGAATAGCTGTAAAAGAATTTTTATGCGGATCAGATCCAGAATACAGGGAGTCGATGGCTTCATATGCGATGTAACCATTGCCGATTGCTATACCTCGGGTAGCATGTTAGATGAGCAGGAGGTGAAACTGGAACATGCCCTAATCAAAAACCTTGTCAGCCGGCAGATCAGCTCGGACGGCCTTTGCATCATCGACACCTATATGGCTTTCACGGCGCCTGTGCGTGACATTATTCAGGTGGAAGGTGAAAATATCATGTTCGGATTCTTTTTTAAAGGCAAGGCCCTGGTCAACATTGAGTACCTGGAAAGCCAGCGGGAGTACAACAACAACATGCACTACATCCGCTATACACCCAGCTTCCGGGGTGCCTTCGACATGCCGCCCCACCTCGATTTCAATTACTTTGTGGTCATCCTTTCCAAGGCATTTTACTTCCGGCTGCTGGACGCTACCAACCAGCTGCACCGTGACTTCGCAGGCAAAGTGCTTACCGGCCGGCATTCCAACCTGACGGATGAGTTGCTGGAAATAACGCCTGCCATGAAACGGGTGATTCACGACATCAGAAATACGGACCGCACAGGACAGATCAAACGGCTGTTCCTGGAGGCCAAGCTCATGGAGTTACTGGTACTGCAACTGGAGCAGCTGGAGCAAAAAAGCCAGCCGGCAGGCAGTGTGTTGCGGGGAGATGATGAAACCCGGATACAGGAAGCCCGGCTGATACTGGAAGCCCAATACGTGCACCCGCCCAGCCTGGCGCAGCTTTCGCGGTTGGTGGGCCTGAATGAATTTAAACTCAAGCAGGGATTTAAGGAATGCGTCGGCATGACCGTGCACGGCTATGTGGTCAACCTCCGGATGGAAACAGCCCGGCAACTGCTACAGGAAATGCAGCTACCTATCGGCGACATCGCCCTGCAGGTGGGGTACAAAAGCCCGGCCTACTTTACGGCAGCCTTCAAAAAACACTATGGCATTCTGCCCAGTGAGGTAAAAAACTAACGCCATACCTTACATGGGGCTTATCCTGGCAAACAACGAGCTGCAACAGGCTCACCTGTACATCCGCAACAAAAGCCATCTGGCGTTGAACCATATGGCCATACCGCAACTCAGCTATACCTTCTCGGAAAACGACCGGGTTAATCTTTCCGGTGCTTCGCTTTCGATGTTGAAGCAGTAAACAGGTATACGCTATACCTTAAAAGCAGCTGCGTAACGAGGAATCCGTTACACAGCTGCTTTTTGGTTTGGGAGAGTCCCGGGCCTGTTTACAAGGTATAGGCAACTCCGAACGAAAGCTGGATGGTACGCATGGCCTGCTTGTAGCGGGTGCTGTTTCCCTGCACATCGCGCACTTCAAAGGTGGGTTTTGTGGAGAGGCTTCCGATCTCAATGGACAGGGCAAGGCGCTGCGCCTCCACACCCAGCCCATAGGCCAGTCCGTAGGCCAGCGAGGTGGCCTGGTCGGAGCTACGCCGGATGGGACCGAATTCCGTCTCGACCTCCAACCTGGGAGAGGTACTGGAGGCGCCACCCAGCGAGCCTTTCAGGTAACCGAAAAAGCTCCTCCCCCCGTGTTGCAGGTATACGTCGGCCAGCGCGAATCCCGTTTGCCAGGCTGTCGCCTCCCTGCTTCGCACCAGTTCATCGTCCTCTCCCGCGAACTTGTCCAGATTGAACGCGTTCCGGCGCCAGCCCGCCGTGGCTCCCACCGCTATACGTGGTTTCAGTTCGTGGGCGTAACTGATGGACAGTGCTGTGCCGCTCTGGGCAAATGGCGGGTAGTCGTCCTCGAACCGATCTTTATCAAAATCTCCTACGGGAGTGGCCGAACCGATGGAAATACGGATCCGCTGGCCAGCAAGCTTGTCGTCCTGGGCCTGTACGGCAGCAGCCAGGCAAAGAAAAAGTACCACGAAGCGTATGGATTTTTTCATCTGATTATGTGCTGCTTAAAATGCGACCCTGTACGTCCGGCGCTCTCCCGGCGACAGGTAGAGTGTGTCGGTTTGGGTGGTGATCAGGTTGGCTTTGGTTCGGGTGTTGGTCAGCAGCACCGGGCTTTCGGCAGCGACCGATACTGTGTGTGTAACGCCATCCATGAGGCGCCACGACACGAGTTGGCTGCACTCCTGACCGGCTTCCATACCTGCCAGAGAACTTACCTTGGTCGCCAGGTTGTCATCCGGACCTAAAGCCTGCCGGTTGGTTAGCTCCAGTAACAGGTGGGCTCTCTCAGGGAAGTAATAATCCCGCAAAATCGTAGTATCCCGGCCTATAGTCTCCGATTGGAGGATGTCATCTGACTGACAAATAAAGTATTTCTGCTTATCCAGCGACGATTCAATAACGATATACCCTTGCTCCAACTCCTCATCGCGGAGCAGGAAGCTCAGGGTATAATAGCCGTTTTCATCTGTCCGGGCCACGGCTTTTTTACGGATTGTACCGCCACCCCAGTGATAAGAGTTATCCCAATTGGCCGTCAGGGTGACGTCTCTAATAGGTTTGGTTCCATCAGCCGTGGTGATGCGGCCCTTTACCACCGTGCAGGAGCCGGGGCAGTATTTACTGATGAAGTCGTCTTCGTGGTTGATGCATCCTGTCAGGCCGGCGGCAATCAGCAGGAGGCATACAGGCAGGAAAAGGCTTCTAGTTACCATGTTGTCCGGAATTGAGCTGAAACTGCCTCAAGTTAAGATATTCATGTGAAATATCTATATAGTAATAAAGGCCATATCAACCCCTTGCATTCCGATTGCCTGCCCGGGCTATACCTACGGTTTCACCATCTTGATGTGATCGATTCCGTCTTCGTCGTACACTTCGCCGACTTGCTCAAAACCGAAAGACTCGTAGAATTTTTGGGCATATAACTGGGCTCCGATGCGGATGGGACCTTCCCCGAAAATCCTGTAGCACTCGGCGATGGCCAGCTCGACAAGTTGCTTGCCCACCCCTGTCCCGCGCACCAACTGGCTGGTCACGATGCGGCCAATGGACATCATGTCGGGGTAAGCAAGGCCCAAAGGTACCAGCCTGGCCGTGGCGACCAGCACCTTTTGCGCATTGTATAACAGGATGTGATGGCACTGCTGGTCCTTGTCGTCCATGTCGGGGAACACGCAGTTCTGCTCTACTACAAATACCTCGCTCCGGAGCCGGAGCATGTCGTAGAGTTCGTTTGGCGTGAGTTCGCCGAAAGGTTTACAGATGCTGGTAAGTGCCATGTGTGGGTTGGGTTATGCGTCAAAGTTCTATACTGCAGGCAAAGATAAAGAGGTGCGCGCAGTTATTTGTACCTTTGTGCTATACCTGGTTCAAAGCCTTCGCTCCTATTATGCAAGACATTCTCGAAATCCTGTTCAATCTGATCCCGCTGGCTCTTTTCCTGTACCTTTCCCTGACGCTGCTCGGGCTTGTGAAACGCAACAAACACACGGCTTTCCTTTCCGATGCCTCTGCTACAACTAAGTTTTCCATCTACGGCGGCACCATCGCCTTCGCGATCATGACGGTTGTAGACCTGATGAAATAAGCAGCCTATCCCTATTCCTCACTTCATTAAGACAAAACGTCTTTCGCAACAGCTCTTCGGGATTTCCCAATCCCGGAGACAACCTGTAGGGGACATCCTTATCCCCGTATGCAGGTATAGAGGCTCCTTTTTGTCATCCTGAAAGGATCCTGGTAAAGGGGACTCTTTCCCCCGCGAGTAGCATAAGCTTAACCTCCGGGGGTAGGGGCCCTCTATTTCTCACAAGTTTCTTAACAGAATGACAGAACTTGTAGAGGCTGCACAACACTTGTCAGCCTTGCCGTCTGCAGGTATAGGCGGATTAGGAAACCCGAAACAGGCCAGCTTCGGATGAAGAAATCCGGAACTGCTTACTCTAAAGTATAGGTATAGCCTATACCTTCTCCCTCATCAATTCATAGAAACAAAAAGCCTGCCCTCACAGGAGGACAGGCTTCTCTTATTCAGCTCGGAGGCTTCTTAATACGCTCTTACTGATTTATTTTCTACAAAGTTCATAAAGGCTCTGTTCACCACGCGCGTACCGCCCGGGGTTGGGTAGTTGCCCGTAAAGTACCAGTCGCCTTTGTGGTTCGGGCAGGCCAGGTGCAGGTCATCGATGCGTTGGTAAATTACCTGTACTTCCGCATGCACGTCCGGCGCCTTCACGATCTCCGACACCTTATCCGATATCTCATCGGCCGTGAACAGGTCGTAGAGCTCCTTCATGTAATTGGTTTCCATGATCGCCGGGGTACCCTGCACGGCCTTTATCTTGTCGTATACCTCGTCCACTTTGTGGTACAGGTCGCGGTCTTTCAGCAGTGCCAGCATCGCCCGGAAGGCTACAAATTCCTTTACACGCGACATATCGATGCCGTAGCAGTCGGGGTAGCGGATCTGGGGAGCGCAGGAAACGATGATGATTTTCTTGGGCTCGAGTTTATCGAGCATTTTGATGATACTTTTCTCAAGCGTCGTGCCCCGTACGATCGAGTCGTCGAGCACCACCAACGTATCAATGCCTTTCTTCACGACTTCGTAGGTGGTGTCATACACGTGCGTTACCAGGTCGTCGCGGCTGTCGTTGTCGGTGATAAAAGTACGCAGTTTGACGTCCTTGATCACCAGTTTCTCAGCGCGGGGCTTGAACTGCAGGATATCATCCAGCTGCTCTTCGGTCAGTTCCTGGTTTAGGATAGCCTGGCGGCGGTAAGCACGCAGGTGATCTTCTATCCCCTTCATCATCCCCAGCCACGAAGACTCTGCCGTGTTCGGGATGTACGAGAAAACCGTATTTTTCAGATCATAGTCAATGGCTTCGAGTATCTGCGGACACAGGCGCCGGCCCATGTTTTTGCGCTCTTCGTAGATCTCCGGGTCGTTGCCGCGGGAGAAGTAGATGCGCTCAAAGCTGCAGGAAGTTTTTTCGAGTTGTGGCAGGATCTCTTTCAGTTCTGCATGGCCGGCTTTGTCCACGATGAGGGCATGGCCAGGTGTAATTTCCCGGATTTCGCTGTATTCCACATCAAAAGCGGTCTTGATGGCCGGTTTTTCAGAAGCGATCACCACCACTTCCTCATCCATGTAGTAATAGGCAGGGCGGATGCCGTTCGGGTCACGTACCACGAAAGAAGCGCCATACCCGGTGAGGCCGGCCATGGCATAGCCGCCGTCAAAGTCCTTACAGGCGCGTCGCAGCACCCGCTGCAGGTCCAGGTTACTTTCGATCAGGGAGGTGATTTCCTTGTTGGAGAAGTCGTTTTTGTACGACTCGAAGAGCGCCTGACTTTCCTCATCCAGGAAGTGGCCGATCTTCTCGAGTACCGTAATGGTATCGGTTTTGTGCTTCGGGTGCTGGCCCAGCTCGACCAGCTTGCGGAACTGCTCGTCTACGTTGGTCATGTTGAAGTTACCCGCAACCGCCAGGCTTTTGCTGCGCCAGTTGTTCTCCCGCACCATCGGGTGGCAGTTGTCTACGCTGTTGATGCCGTGCGTACCGTAGCGAAGGTGGCCCAGGTATACATCGCCCAGGAACGGCAGGTTCTGCCACACCCAGTTGGTATCCTCTGCCTGCTCCGGATAATTCTCTTTGAGCTTTTTGTATTCCTTGCCGATCTTGCCAAAGATGCTGTCGATGGCTCGGGTCTTCACAGACCGGAAGCGGCTGATATACTCCATACCCGGTCCGGCGTCGATCTTGATGCTGGCTACTCCAGCCCCATCCTGGCCCCGGTTGTGCTGCTTCTGCATAAGCAGGTATAGCTTGTTGACACCATACATGGGGGTACCATATTTCTCAACATAATACTCAATTGGTTTTCGGAGCCGGATCATGGCTATACCGCATTCGTGTTTAATTGAATCGCTCATGGGTGCTGTTAAAGTGTCTGTGCCAGTAATCTCTCAATCCAGTGCAGCAGCAGGTCGGGTTTAAAGAACAGGACCAGCAGCGGCAAAGCGAAAAGCCCTAGCAGCAGCTTATTCGACAGTGAAATAACTAAAATTTCTTCAGTTTGATTCCTTTTAAAGAAAAGGTGATATGGTATTTTGATATAATAGAATAACGCCACCCCCGTCAGCAGAATGCCGGCTACCAGCAAAGCCAGCAACAGACGCTGCCCGGACAAGGTATAAGCCTCCCATACATTACTAAAAATGAGCAGCTTGCCCATAAACCCGGCCAGCGGCGGCAGGCCCGTCAGCGACAGCAGGTAGAGCAAGGCCATGACACCCATAAAAGGATAGTGGCGGCCCAGGCCTTCGAAGCCGGCCAGGGTCTTGACCTGCAGCTCATCTTCAAAGAACTGCAGGAACAGGAACATCCCGAAGTTCATGAACAGCAGCACCGTCATATAAAACAGTACGCTGGAAGTATAGCCTGTGCCGAAGGCCAGCAGCGCCATCAGCAGAAAACCGGCATGGGATACAGAAGAGAAAGCCATGAGCCTGCGCGGCGTCTGCTGCCACAAGGCGGTAAAATTGCCAACGGCCAGCGTGACGAGGGCCGCTATACCCAGGAAGAGCTGTATGTCCTGGAAGGAGCCGGCAATTGCAGGATCGGCAAAGGCGGCTACAAACCGGAGAATAACCAGTATACCTGCCATTTTCGGTCCGGTGGAGAATAACGCTACCACCGGCATCGGAGCCCCCTGGTAGACATCGGGTGCCCAGAAATGAAAAGGAGCAGCGGATATTTTAAAGAAGAAACCGGCAAACACCAGCAGGGCCGCTACCGTCACCATCAGCGGATTCGCCTCCAGCAGCGACTGCCAGAAAGCGGTCAGGGTATAGTCGAGGGAACCGGTGAGACCGTAGAGAAAGGACATGCCATAAAGCATGACACCTGCCGAAAGCGTGCCGTAGAGTACGTATTTCAGGCCAGCCTCTACCGCCCGCTTTTCCTGCTTGAGCGTCAGGGTCAGGATGTAAGAGGCAATGGAGACGACTTCGATGGCCAGGAACACCATGAGCAGGTTGACGGACTTCGCCATCAGGTTCAGGCCGAGCACCAGCATCAGGAGCAAGGCATAGTACTCGCCGCGTCCCTCCTGCAGGTTCTCCAGGCGCCTGTTCTGCAGCGAAAGCAGGACCGTTGCTATACCTGCCACACTGAACAGGATGCCGCCATAACGGGCCAGGCCGTCAGAGCGCAGCAGGTTCAGGAACTGCACCCCTTCAGAGGTATAGCCGCCCAGTATCTGGATGATCAGGGTAGAGAAAAGACCGGTCAGGGCCAGCCAGGGCAGCAGCCGCTGCAGGGTCTTGGATTTGAAGAGGTCCAGCGCGACCAGCAGCAGGAAAAAGCCGGTCAGCAGCAACTCGGGCAGCAGAGAACCTGCTCCGGCCAGGATGCTGTCAATGACTTGGGTGAGTTGTGCTGCCTGTTCGTTCACTTATTGAATGTATAATTCTTTTTTTTGCTGTTTCGAATTTGTAAACCCGGAAAGGCACTTAGTTATTGATTACAGTTGACAACACCATGTTGAGCTGCTCCTGCCCGTTTCGCAACACCAGTTCTGTAAAGCCGGTCGCCGCTACCCCGATCTTGTCGAGGAGCAGGTGCGGAAAGATGCCAAAGAGCAGCGCCAGGATAGCGAGCGGAACCAGCATCAGGTATTCCCTGAAATCCAGGTCAGAGAGGACGGCTTTCTCGCGGAGCTCCGGGAAGATCCAGTACTTGCCAAAAAACATGCGCTGCAAAGCCCAAAGGTAATAAGCAGCCGCCAGCAGCAAACCCAACACCGCCACAATTGGCATCCAGCTCGGCAGCATGCCCGTTGTTTCCGGGGCACCAAAGCTACCCAGCAGCACCAGCAATTCTGCTATGAAACCCGAAAAACCCGGCAAGCCCAGGGAGGCGAAGAATGCGACTACGACAAAAGCTGTATAGGCCGGCATCCGCTTGGCCAACCCCCGGAAGTTGAGGATCATGCGGTCGTGCGCCCGGTCGTAGATCACCCCCGCTACCAGGAAGAGCATAGCCGAGATGATGCCGTGGCTGAACATCATGTAAATGGCACCGTTCACTCCCTCCGAAGTCAGCGAAGCGACCCCCAGCAGTACAAAGCCCATGTGCGACACCGAAGAGTAGGCGATCAGCTTTTTGAGGTCGTTCATGGCCAGGGCACAGAGCGCACCATAAATGATAGACAGTACGCCCAGTCCGCCAACCAGCGTGGAGAAGTAAGCCCCGGCATCCGGGAAGATCGGATATACGATCCGGATCAGGCCGTAGCCGCCCACTTTCAGGAGGATAGCCGCTAATATAACAGAGATCGGGGTAGGCGCTTCGACGTGGGCATCCGGCAACCAGGTATGCACCGGCACCGAAGGTACTTTGATCAGGAAACCGACAAACACCAGCAGGAAGGCGATATAGCGGATCGGCAGGTCAAAGAGCGTTACGCCTGACAGCACATGCAAGAGGCTTCCCGGTATAAAATTGGCCGGCTCCATCATGGCCGGAATGCTGAAGGTGCGGACCATATCCGCTGAGCTGAGCACATTTTGCTGCAGCATCTGCTGTACCTGCAGGATCGTATTCGCACTGGCCATTCCGCCACTTCCCGGCAAATTCAGCTGGAAGGCCGTCGCCTGCGGATCGATCACGGAGGTATAAAGCCCGATCATGACGATCAGGATGAAAAGAGAACCGACCAGGGTATAGATGAAGAACTTGATGGCGGCATATTCCCGTTTCGGGCCGCCCCAGATACCGATCAGGAAGTACATCGGCAGGAGCATGAATTCGAAAAACAGGTAGAAGAGGAAGAAATCCAGCGCCAGAAAACAGCCCATCACGCTCGTCATAAGCAGCAGGTATAGCAGGAAATAGCCTTTGACATTTTTGGTGATGGTCCAGGAAGAAATCACGCCGATCACGCCCACAATCCCGGTGAGCAGCACCATGCTGATGCTGACGCCGTCCACGCCGACAAAGTATTCGATCTGGAAGCGTCCCAGGCTCCCCAGCGAAAAACTGATCCAGTCCAGCTTCTGCACAAACTGGTACCCCGTCTGCCCGTTGGCCGGGGCATGGCCGTCAAAGCGAAGGTATAGCAGGATGGCCAGCCCTAGCTGCACCAGCGTACCCAGCAGGGCGATCGCTTTCATCGGTTTCTGCAAACGGGCCGGCAGCAACAGCACCACGAGCGCCGCCAGCAAGGGTGTGAAAATAAGGCCGGAAAGTATAATGTTCATCAATGTTTCTAAGACACAAGTATCAAGACGTAAGACACAAGACGAGTTGTATCCATTTATTTTAGGCTGTTCCGGAGGTTATACCCGGGACATTATTCATTGCAGATTCCTAACCCGCTTCCTGCTATACCTGCTGCCTTCGCTCGGTAGGGATAATGTCTCCGAAGAAGCTTCAGCGAAATTACTCATTTGAGAGAATGATATATAGCATAATCAGAATAAATCCGAAAAGGGAGTAGGCGTAGTAGGACTGGACTTTGCCATTCTGCAAGCCGCGTCCGAAGCGTCCCAGCACTTTCGTCCCTGCCCCGATCAGCCACACACTGCCATCCACCACCCATTTATCAAACCACTTCACAATTTTGGCAAACACCACCACCCACTTGCTGCCGTAGTCCAGGGTATAGTCGATCACCCGCTTGTCCACGCGGTATAGGCTGCGGGCAAGCAATAACGTTGGCTTCACCAGCAGCGCGTGATAGAACCCATCGAGATAAAAATGATGGTAAGATAACCTGGCAAATGCCCCTTTTGGCACTTCCTGCCGCAATGCCTCTTCCGATAAGCTGCTGTATTTCCGGATGGCCAGCGCTATACCTGCCACACCGAGCAAAGCCGATAACGCACCGATCACCAGGTGCGCTGTCTGGTTGGCCGCATCCTGGACTGCCACGGCCTGCACCAGCCTGCCGGCCAGCAAAGCGCCGTCCGGGGTTAGCGTATTTAAACTGATTCCCTGCATCACCCAGCTGCCGGTGAAGGACAGCGGGTTTACGGAAAAGAATATTCCCAGAGAAAAAATGGCCAGTACGACCACCGGCAACAACATGACCCGCTCGACCTCCTGCTTTAGCGAGAGGCGCAAATGATTCAGATCAAAGGGCAGGCGGAAGCTTCCAAAGAACATGAGCCACAGATGCCGCCCCATGTAAAAGGCGGTGAGCAGCACGACCAGAAAACCGATAAATGGCACAACGAAGTACAGGCTGTTGCCCTGGGTGCTGCTCATCGTCTGCGCCCAGGCCCAGCTACCGGAGAGTATCGCATCCTTGGAAAGGAACCCGGAGAACAAGGGCAAGCCCACCAGGGCAGCAGCAGCCAGCAGATAGGTATAGAAAGTAAACGGCATCACCTTGCGGAGGCCGCCCATATTCCGGATGTCCTGCGGATCCACGTCAGTATGAAATTGCGAGCGGTACAGGCCGCGGTGCATGGCATGTATGAGGATACCTGCGTTCAGGAACAGAGCCGCTTTGAAGAAAGCGTGGGTGGTCAGGTGAAAGAGCGAAGCATCGTGTGCGCCAGTCCCCATTCCCATCACCATATAGCCCAGCTGCGAGATCGTGGAAAAAGCGAGCACCGCTTTGATATCATATTGTGTGAGCGCAGCCAGGGCACCGAGCAGGGCTGTGATAGCTCCTATTATAGCAATAACTGTAAGCGCATCTACCGTAAAGAAGGCGTAGCAACGGGCCACCAGGTATACCCCGGCTGCTACCATCGTGGCCGCATGGATGAGCGAAGACACGGGCGTTGGGCCCTGCATGGCATCCGGTAGCCATACCTGCAACGGAAACTGCGCGGATTTGCCTACGCAACCCATGAACAAGCCCAACCCAGCCAATGTGAGCAAAAGCGGGCTCAGCTCCAACAGCCACGGCTGCCCGTTCAAGGTATAGCCCAGCATAAATGTATGATTCCCCCACTCCCCTGCCCCGATCAGGGTACGCAATGCTTCAAGGTCGAAGGTGCGGAAATAGGTATAGAAAGCGAACAGGCCCAGTAGTAAACCGATATCCCCGACCCTGTTCACCAGGAAAGCTTTCTTGCTGGCTGCCACCGCTGCGGGCCGCTCGTACCAGAAGCCGATGAGCAGGTAAGACGAAAACCCGACCAGCTCCCAGAACATAAATAGCAGCAGCAGATTGTCCACCAGCACGATACCGAGCATACTGAAGGTAAAGAGTCCCAGGTAGGCGAAATAGCGGCTGTAGCCGGGATCCCCGTGCATGTAGCCCACCGAAAAGAGCTGCACCAACAGGGAGATGAAGGTCACGATCACCAGCATCAGCACTGTGAGGTTATCCAGCAGAATACCGGCCGTAAAGGCGGCGGTTAAGTCGGTCGGAAGGCTAAACCATTCGGCTCGGGTATGGAAGGTGGCGGTGTTCCAGGTCTCGAAGAACAGGTACAGGGAAGCAGCAAACGTGAGCGCGGTGATGCCTATACCCAGCCAATCGCCATGGCGTGGCAGGTACTTGCCGAATGCGTAGAGCAGGATAAAAGCCAGCAGGGGCAGCAACAGCACGCCCATCGCAAGCGTCGTCTGAGGGGTGCCGGCCAATGGCTCTAAAAGTGCGGAAAGCTCCAAGGTATACCGAATGTTTTGCGAATGAGTGAAAGGCAGGGCAACATCACCGAACATCCCCTCCCTTACCAGCCGTCAAAGTTAAGTATATTGGTTTAATTTTATAGGGATTACTTTGAGCGGTTAACCAGGCAACATCCGGCATCTTATCAGCCAGCTGGCAGTTGGTTGATTCCCTGAATTTTGAAAGTATACCGCTTCTCACCTCATTTCCTCTGCCGCCTCGGTATACCTCTATCCGGAATATTTTTCAAAATTTGTAAACATTAGGAATCGCTCTGCGTTTTCAATGGTATTGTACCATTTAAACAAATATAAAACTATGGACACACAAGACTTGAAAAGAGATGCTCAGGATCTGAAAAACAAGGCAGACAGAGCAAACCCAAATCATAAAGAGGGACCGGTAGCATCGGCGATTGAAAAATATACTTCCAAGCTACCTTCTGATGTATTCTTATGGGCAGCCCTAGGCTCTATGGCTATCTCTGCTACGCTGAAGGTAATGAAAAAAGATGAGGAAGCGCTGTTCGTTGGACAGTGGGCGCCATCTTTCCTGTTGTTGGGTAACTACAACAAGATGATCAAGCTGGCCGGTTACGAAGCTGACAAATAACAGCCTTTCGTTATAATCTTATAAACAAAAAGAGGGAGCAGTAGCTCCCTCTTTTTGTTTATAAATGCTCTTCACAAGCCTGCCCCTCCCGTAAGACCCCGCTTCTACCCTTACCTTCTTGCTTAAAAATTCGCTCATTGGTGCTGCACAAATTCAGGTGCTTTTAAACGGGGTTAAACGGATCATGCTTCCAAAAAGGCTATAAATCATGCAATCATTTGTGCTCATTCTTTGTTAGGGCTTCACATTTCCTGCACGAACGTGCAGAAAATAAGCGAAAACCTCAGCACTATGATTCTATACCAGGACAACGTCGTGAAACTGGATTACTCCCCTGCGAAAGATGTGATTGAATTGGTATGGCCAGACATGCAGGAGGTATTCCTTCCGGAGATCAGGCAGGCACTGGCTAAAACAGTTGAGGTTATACGTCTCTACGATGTAAAAAACCTGCTCATCGACGCGAGCAACTCGTCGGTAGTCCTCAATGCATCCGAATCCCATGCACTCTCTATCGAAATGGTAAAGGAGTTGTCTTACACCCGCCTGCAACGTTTGGCGCGCATCGAAACGCAAGATATGGCCAGAGAACAGGCCAATGTGGCCCAGTGGAGCGAAATAAAGAAGGTGGCACAGGTATCCTTCGAGTTTCAGACCTTCGCAGATAAGTCCTCCGCCCTGGAGTGGCTGCAAGCCAAACAAAGTGCTTCTGTATAAAAGCTATACCTAGGTATAGCCTGAGGCAGCAACAGGCAGATTTTAATGAAGTTAAACCACAAGAAAAACCCCTCTTAGTCTCAAATCGGGCATACTTTTTGCTGTATACCCAACGGCTAAGAGTTGAAGAGTTGTTCTTGACAATTTTTCAATATAATGGCAGGGCTCCCTTACAGGAGCCTTTGCTTTTTAAAGAAGTTTCACTGAAAAACAGGATACGTTTGCAGAAATTAGCTGAAACCAAGTATAGCAATAGCTTCAGAACGGCTGTTACGCCTACACAGACTCTACAGCTTCTCCGCTATTCTGTATATCATACAAATTCGTGTA
>NZ_JSYF01000454.1:0-1575 GCF_054824225.1 Pontibacter sp. HJ8 | reverse complement strand
GCCAGGTTGCTATACCTGGAACAGCAGCTAAGCCAATTACAAACTGACCGCACAATCAACCACAAGTTACTGCTGCGCTCAAACTGGCGGTATAGGTATAGCAGCGCAATCAAGCTTCGTCTTACACCTTAATCATTCTCCTTCACCACCTGCGACTCCCACCCATCATACCTGCCATGATGCTCCTCGGCAAGCTGCCACAGCACAAGCGTAACCGTATGTACAGCTTCATCTGCCAGAGTTTCCACTTTTGAAATAGTCAGGGTATACAGGTTCTCCTCATTCACATTTTCCCCTACAAAGGTATAACCCTCCGCTTCTGCCTTTTTTCGGAAAGCAGTTCTGTCTGACTCCTGCGCAAAGGATAAGAAATGAGACACCGGCCGCGGGATATGTTCCTGGTCTCCCTGCTCCTGCATGAGCTGCAGGATGCGTCCGTTCTTTATACTCTGCATATCCACAGGCTCCGGGAAAAGGAAATCCAGGTATAGCCCCCAGACAGGATCTTCAATAGTATTAGTAGAGAAGGTATAGTCGGGGAACTGCTGCATGAGGTTTGTGGCTATTACCTCCGGCAAGGCTTCCTGCCCGCTGTAGAAGTAGAAGCTGCGTTTGCCGTCGTGCAGGATCTTGCCCGCAAATATCGCTTCCAGCGAACTCTGAAACGTTTCGACAACAGCTTCCTCGATCTGTTCCAGTATCTCCCACTCGGCCTCATCGCCAGGAAAACCATCGCTATCGGGCTGCTGCAACATCACCACCAGCTCAAAGGCCCTGTTCTTGTCCGGTATAGGCGCCAGGACTTCCAGCCCCAGGTCCACGCTGATGCAGGCCGGCCGGTCAGCTATATCACAAAAGTATACTTCCCACTCCGGGGTATAGGTAGATTCACTCATGAGCTTAATATAAATACTAAAAAGAGCATCAACTGCGGTTGATGCTCTTTTCAAATACGAGTATCAGCAGCTTAGCGTAGCGCCTGACGTATACGGATCAGTTTCTCCAGGAGACCTTCCAACTGGTCAAGGGGCAGCATGTTGGCGCCATCTGATTTGGCTACCGAAGGCTGTGGGTGCGTTTCGATGAACAAGCCGTCAGCCCCGACGGCAATGGCTGCTTTGCTGATCGTCTCAATCAGGGCCGGCTTGCCGCCCGTTACACCAGAGCTCTGGTTGGGCTGCTGCAGCGAATGGGTCACGTCCATCACGACCGGGGCGCCTGTGGCCTGCATCTCAGGTATGTTCCGGAAGTCTACCACCAGGTCAGAGTAGCCGAAGCTATTGCCTCTGTCTGTCAGGATCACTTTTCCGTTGCCTGATTCGCGCACCTTGTCAACGGCAAAGCGCATGGCATCGCCTGACAGGAACTGTCCTTTTTTGATGTTTACTACTTTGCCTGTCTGGGCAGCAGCAACGAGCAGGTCCGTCTGGCGGCACAGGAAAGCCGGAATCTGCAGCACGTCCACATACTCGGCGGCCATAGCTGCCTCGTGCGCTTCGTGAATGTCGGTCACGGTAGGGACATCAAAGGTCTGGCTTACTTTCTGAAGTATACGCAGTGCTTTCTCGTCGCCTA
>NZ_JSYF01000453.1:0-4913 GCF_054824225.1 Pontibacter sp. HJ8 | reverse complement strand
CTTTGTGGGTAGTCAGGTATGCGGCCATGCACCGCTTTAAAATTGCACAGAAAAGGAACCGTTCCGTAACAGTTATAAAACCGCCGGCGCGTAAACCAGGACTGCCGTATTCTTGTTAATTTTGTGCTATGTTGAAAATTGCCTGGTCAGAGAAATTTGCGCACGCCTTGCCCGAAGGACACCGTTTCCCGATGGTCAAGTATGATCTGCTGCCGGAGCAACTGCTCTATGAAGGCACCATCACGGAGCAAAATCTTTTTGAGCCGCAGCCGCTGGAGGAACAATACATCCTGGATACCCATGCCAGCACCTACTGGCAGCGCCTCCGCAACCTGGCGCTCAGCCCTGCCGAGATACGCAGGACAGGTTTTCCGCTTTCGGAGGAGCTCGTAAACCGGGAAGTTGTGATCATGAACGGTACGGTGCAGGCCGCCCTGTTTGCGCTGGAGTATGGGATCGGGATGAACATTGCCGGCGGTACCCATCACGCTTTCACAGACCGGGGCGAAGGCTTCTGCCTGCTCAACGACATCGCAATCGCGGCCAACCACCTGCTCAAGTACAAAGGTATAAACAAGGTGCTGGTCGTGGACCTGGATGTGCACCAGGGCAATGGCACCGCCCAGATTTTTCAGGAGGAGCCGCGGGTATTCACCTTCAGTATGCATGGCGGCCACAACTATCCTTTCCACAAAGAAAAATCAGACCTGGACCTGCCGCTGGCCGAGGGCACGGACGACAAAACGTATCTGAAGCTGCTGCGGGAACACTTGCCGCGGCTTCTGGAGGAGCAGGAACCGGAGTTTGTGTTTTTTCAGTCGGGGGTGGATGTGCTGGCGACCGATAAGTTGGGGAAGCTGGGGATGACCATAGCAGGTTGCCGGGAGCGGGACAGGCTCGTGCTGGAGGCCTGCGTCAAAAATAAGCTGCCGGTCACCGTGAGTATGGGCGGAGGCTATTCCACGCAGATCGCCCACATCGTGGAAGCACACGCCAACACGTTCCGGCTGGCGCAGCACCTCTTCTTCTAAATTCTTACAACCAGGTTAGTGCCTGGTCTTGAGCTTGTCTCCCTCGCTCTTGGCTTTGCTGCCGGGCAAAACCAGCCTGAGCAGAATGTAGATGATCGGGGCCAGAACAAGCACCAGGATCACGAACAGGGCCGCCTTCAGCACTTTAACAAAAATAGAGATGACCAGGATGGAGATAACGAGAGAGACAATGAAAAGTATCCAGAAGTTTAACGCGCTTTTATTCATGGTATCAGTTTAGATAAAGGCAGGCCGGACTTTAAGTGAGCGAGCCTTAATAAAAAGTAAACGACCGGTTGAGGTACAACCGGGAACCGTAAAAACAGGAACTCATGTAGTAGTTTATCATGCCATGCGAGGGTACAAATGTCGCAACAGAGCTCCTGATAAGCATATAGCGTATAGCAGGCCGGCTCGTTTGTCAGCTGTCAGCAGTAATTTATACTAAGTCAAGATACGAATAGTTAGGCTTTTTTCAAAAGCAGCTGCCAGCGGAAGGCCCACATCCAGCGCAGGCTATAGTTGGCAACACCTGCCTGCTGCAACAGCAGCTGCAGTTCTTCGCGCCTGAAAGCGCGCCGTACCGATAGCGGGGCGTCATTTTTGACCAGCCGTGATCCCGAAAAGGCAGCCGTTATGTATTTAATAGAATAGTAGGCAAACCAGTGGCGGTGGAGGTCGTTGATAATGACGGCCATACCTGCCTGGCGGTGCAGTTGCCGGAACATAGCCACCAGTTGCTCATTGGTGAAGTGGTGGCAGAAGAGGCTGCAGACGACGATATCGTACGATTGCTTCTGAAAGTTATCCGAAAAGACATCGTGCTGGGCTATGGAGATCTCCGGGAAGCCGCCGCAGCGCTGGCGGGCATACTGCACCATAAAATCATTGGCGTCTATACCTGTCAGCCGGAGGTTCATTTTTTTTCGGCGGGCCCATTTGGCTATGCTGCGTAAGGTGTCGCCGCCGCCACAGCCAATGTCGGCGATGTGCAGGGGAGGGCCGGTATACTTCTCCAGCAGGCCTTCCAGGGCATCCAGCACCACCTTATACCCGCCCAGCCAGTGGTTGATCACCTCTAGTTCTTCCAGGTTGCGGCGCAGTTCCTCTCCCGAAAGCGTGAGGTCGTCCATCAGTTCAGGTTCATACGACCGTTGCTTCAGCATAGTGTACTTTTAGCAGCATGGATTCCAGTGTCAGGCCGGGACCGAAGGCAAAGCTCAGCACCGGTTCGTTTTGTTCCTGTGTCGTCAGGCTCTCCATCAGGTCCCTGAGCACAAAAAGCACGGTAGCCGAAGACATATTCCCGAACTTGTGCAGCACCTGGTAGGCAAAGCGGTTGTCGTTGCGGCTCATACCCAGTTCCTGCTCAATGACTTCGAGGATGCGTCTTCCTCCTGGGTGTATGGCAAACAGCTTGATTTCCGAGACGGTGGTTTTGAGCCCCTGCAGCAGCCGCTCGGTCAGTTGCCGTATGCCACTTTTGATCAGGTCGGGCACGTAGGAGGAGAGCGTCATTTCGAAACCGGTGTCGCCAATGTGCCAGGCCATTTCGCGCTTGCCGGCTGGAGCCAGGTCGCAATGGAAAGACTGCAGCTCCAGGCTCACCTCCTGGCAGGGCTTGCCCTGCATCAGCACCGCTGCTGCCCCGTCGCCAAACAGCGCATTCGATACAATGTGGTCCTGCTCGGCGTGCTTCTGGAAATGGATCGTGCAGATCTCGGTGCATACCAGCATCACGCGTGCCTCCGGGTCTGCTTTGCAGATCGAATCGGCCAGCTTGATGGCATTGAAGGCGGCATAGCAGCCCATGAAGTTAACAGCCGTTCGTTGCACACAGGTGTTCAGCTCCAGCCGCTCCACTAACTCTATGTCCAGGCCGGGGGCATACATGCCGGTGCAACTCACTGTGATCAGGTGCGTCAGGTCCTGCAGCTGCACGCCGCTGAGCTGCCCGAGGCAGTTGCGCACCGCCTGTTCCGACAAGTCCACGGCATGTTTGCGGTATACTTCCATGCGCTGCTGCACCGTCGGGAAAGGCTCCAGGTCGGGGGTGTTGGGGTAAAAGGTATAGTCCCCGTTCTGGCGGGTATAATCTTCGAGCACGCTAAAGCGCTGGGCAATGCCCGACACCCGGTACAACGCCTTGAGTTTGCGGCTACCCTGCGCATCGAGGCTCAGCGCTGCTGCCATAAAGTCTGCCACCTGCATCTGCGGGATCTTGTGTGGCGGGTTAGCCGTGCCTATGCCGCATATGTAGCTTTTCATATTCCGTGGTGTGGTGTTAGCGTGTTGCTGCTTTGAGTACCTATACCTGTCTCAGGACCGCTGCATACCTGTAAAGCAGGCCAGGGCTACACCGGGAACAGGCGTCAGCGCTTTATGTTCATAGTGTACCCGAAAATAGTGCACATATGCAAAAGCATGCTCTAAGTACGGAAGCTGCCGCTGTTAAGATGTTGGCAGACAGAAATGACTTAGAAGGGCTGGCCATGCGTTTGGCGCATGATGAACCGTACCGCTGCCGGGACGTGTTTTAAGGCGCTGACAGTCGCTTCGGAAAGCAGCGGATGGCCGAAAAGATGTTGCACCGCCCGCCCTACCTGCAGCCTGCGCCTGAACTGATTTTCCCAGGCGTAGGTATAGTTTGACTCCAGTTGCTTCCTGTCGCGCCCTTGCCCGAAGTAATGCAGGACCTGCTCGGTAGCGATCCTACCTGAATGGATGGCCATGGCCATGCCATTGCCGCAGAGGGGCGTGATCATGCCGGCTGCATCGCCGCACATCAGCATGTGATTTTCGATACAGGTCTTGGTTGCAAAGGAAATCTCATTGATCACCTCCGGTTGCGCATACAAAAACTCCGCCTCCCCAAAGATCTGCCGCAGGTGCGGGTTCTGATAGAGGATCGCTTTTTCCATGGCCGGTATCGTCCCGTGCTGCCGCAGGTTCTGGCGGGTGGTAAGGTAACAGAAACAATAGCGGCCGTCCTCAATGGCAGATATGCCGGCGTAACCATCCCGGAAGTTGTGCAGGGCGATCAGGTCGGTGGGCATGTCGAGGCGCAGGTGGTATTTTACGCCGATGTAGGGAGAGCGTGCCCGGAAGAAGGAACGGTTCAGCTGGCGGTCCAGGGGGCTGCGCTTGCCATAGGCACCCAGCACGAGGGTAGCCTCCAGTGTCTCGCCACTTGATAGCTTCAGAGAAAATTTGTCACCCTCAAACCTTACCTCCTGCACATTGTTATGTAATTTTACATCTGCTCCCTGTTTCAGCGCCTGCTGGTAGAGGAAGTGGTCGAAGGTATAGCGGCTGATGCCGAAGCCTCCCAGGTCCAGGGGCGACTCGAGTAGGTTGCCGGAAGGAGAGGAGAGTTGAAAACGGGTCAGCGTAGCAGGAAGGAGCGAAGCAGGATCGGCCCCGATGGTTTTCAGGTAGGGCAGCACTTCATTCGAAACATACTCGCCGCATACCTTGTGAAAGGGGTAGGACTTTTTCTCAAGGAGCACGACGGACAGGCCTTTTGCGGCCAATGCGATCGCACTGGTTAATCCGGCAAGTCCGCCCCCGATTATGGCCACATCTATCAAGAATAGTCTATATTTTTATAGTCCAAAAAAAATTATGAAAATTTAGTGAATGCATCCATTTTGTGGCGTATAATACAAGAACAAATTACGATTCCGAACGTTTAAAATATGGAACGACTTTTGCAATACATACCTCGTATTTAGACCCGAATTTTATATGAAACAATTTATACTTACTCTTTTTATCAGTTTCGCTGTTTTAATGGCGCAGGCCCAGGTCCGCGATACGGTCTCAGGCCAATCTGACGGCCGGGTGAAGGCGCAGACGGCAGCAGAACAGGATAAGGAAGTG
>NZ_JSYF01000452.1:0-3830 GCF_054824225.1 Pontibacter sp. HJ8 | reverse complement strand
CAAGTCAGATCCGGAAAACAAGACCATGAACCGTCTGCTGGCGTATTCTTACCTGGAGCTGGGTAGGCCTGAAGAAGCCCTGCAGGCGATGGAAAATTACCTGAGCAAGGTTGACCCGAACAGCATGATTGCCAGTGACTATGAGTACTATGGCAAAATACTGGGAAGAAACAACCAGCCTGCCAAAGCGATCGAGAACCTTGAGAAGGCGATTGCGATGGATCCATCCAAGCCTGACTTATACTACGACCTGGCTAACCTTTATGCCCGTGAGAAGCAATTTGACAAGGCAATTGAAGTTTACAACAGAAAGCAGGAGAAATTAGGCGTAGCGAATACTGACTACTTCCATATGGGTAATGCCTATATGATGGCAGAAAAGTATGACAAAGCAGATGAGACGTATAAGAAGATCGTCGATGCCAACCCTACTTATGCTTATGGTCACCTATGGAGAGCACGCGCTCAGTCTAACCTGGACCCTGAAACTGAAAAAGGTCTTGCTAAGCCACACTATGAGGAATTCATCAAGCTGGCAGGAAATGATACAGAGAAGTTCAAGAAAGAGCTGATCGAAGCCAACACTTACCTGGGATATTATTATTATATCAAAGGGGAGCGTGACAATGCTGTGAAGCACTGGACTGTGGTTAAAACTCTTGACCCAACCAATACCCAGGCCCAAACCGCTCTTGCTGAGATCAACAAGACTCCGCGCGCTAAGAAAAAATAACTAGAGCAACTAGTTTAGATTAGAAAAAGCCCGCTCCTGATGGAAGCGGGCTTTTTTATGCGCATACCTGCAGGATTTGTATACCTGCTATTGATCCTCGTACAGCTCCCACTTCTGCAACACCGCCGTAAAATCTTCGGGTAGGTCAGAGTTGAACTGCATCATCGCTTTGGTAACAGGATGCTTGAAGCCCAGAGATTTGGCATGCAAGGCTTGGCGTGGCATCAGTTTAAAAGCGTTTTCCACAAATGACTTATACGTTCCCGTGGGCATACCTTGCAGTATACTGTCGCCGCCATAGGTAGCGTCTGAAAACAGGGGATGGCCCAGGTACTTCATATGGGCTCTGATCTGGTGCGTGCGGCCCGTCTCCAGGTTGCACTGCAGCAGCGACACGTATTTGAACCTGCGCAATACCTTATAATGCGTCACGGCATGCTTCCCATACTCTCCGGCAGGGTATACCGTCATCACTCTTCTGTCCTTGGCGCTACGACCCACGTGCCCTACAATAGTACCGGCATCCTCCTTGGGTACTCCCCATACCAGCGCATAGTAGGTGCGTTCGATGGTATGATGATAGAATTGCTTAGCCAAAAAAGCCATGCTGTACTCTGTCTTGGCAATAACGAGAAGACCGGAGGTGTCCTTGTCGATCCGGTGGACCAAGCCGGGACGCCCTTCCCCGTTCCGTGTGGTAGGCAGGTTTTGCAGGTAATAAGTCAGGGCGTTGACTAGCGTACCGTTCCAGTTGTTGTAGGCCGGGTGCACGACCATACCTGCCGGCTTGTTTACGATCAGCAGTTCATCATCTTCATATAGTATATTGAGCGGAATATCTTCCGGTACTACATCTGTGTCACGCGGCGGATTGGCCAGCGTGATCGTGATCACATCCAGAGGCTTCACTTTGTAACTTACCTTGACAGGCTTGTGATTCACCTGCACCGATTCGGATCGTATAGCGCCCTGCAGCTTATTGCGGGTCACGTTTGGCAACCGGTCCATCAGGAACTTGTCCAGGCGCAGCAGCGCCTGCCCCTTGTCTACCACGATGCGATGGTGCTCATACAGCTCATCCGAGTCCTCTACACTTTCTTGCTCAACGAAATCGATCACGCTACTTTAGATTTAGGTATAAACAAAAAGAAAGCCGAGGTATAGAACATCGGCTTTCCTGGCACTAACAAAATGTTGTTATTATTTTTTCTTTTTAGCCGGAGTTGCAGATTTTGCAGGCGTCTGTGTGGCTGGTTTTGCTGCTGCCGGCTGCTGCTGCTGTTGCGACTGTACAGCTGGCTGCTTAGTTGGATCTACACCAAGCTTCTTGAACACCAGGTTGTTGATGCTGCCGTTGTCCGGTCCTTCCAGAATTGCCTGCTCGCTCAGGATGTAGAGGTAGCCATTTTCTTTCGCTACGTCCTTGATTGCATTCTCGATCTTTACCAAAACCGGCTGAATCAAAGACTGCTCTTTATCACGAAGTGACATCTGGGCATCGTACTGGAACTTCTGGATAGATTGCTCCAGGGTAACCAGTTCTCTTTCTTTGTCTTCGCGAACTACTTTATCCATCGTAGAAGCACTTTTTTGGTAAGCCTGCAGCTTGGTATTATATTCGGTTTCTTTTGATGCAAACTGTTCCTGCAGCTTCTGTCCATAAGTCTCCAATTCCTTCTGCATAGCAGCTCTTTCAGGCATCTTGCTCAGGATTTCTTCTACGTTAGCATAACCAATCTTTACTGACTGCTCGTTTGTCTGAGCAAAGGAAGCAAAGCTTATCAATAAAAATGCTGCTACTAAGGTCTTGATTTTGTTCATGATTGGTTGGTTAATTTATTATTCAGTAGTTTAGTTATTTGACTTCTTCTTTACTGGTGTTTTGGTTGGTACTGTCTTTTGCTTGTTTTGCTGCGTCTGGTTCTGACTCTCCTCGTTTTCTATACCTGTTTCAGGCAAGCTATCCGGATCATCCACAATACCATTGGCTGGTCGCTGTCCTGGTGCATTCTGCTTATCTGTAGCCAGTCCCAGCTCTTCCAGCACATACTCCGTATAGTCGTGCACCGGGTTGGTGTAGATCATAATCAGATCTCCGGATTTATCAAATACGGTCTGAAGCCCTTTTGCCTTCGCCACTTTTTCTACAGCTGTAAATACCTCATCCTGAATAGGCCGGATCAGGTCCTGGCGGCGCTTGAACATCATGCCTTCGTAACCAAAAACTTTGCGCTGATATTCTCTTACTTCTGCTTCTTTCTTAGCTATTTCAGCCAGGCGCTTCTGCTTCATCTCTTCTGTGAGAAGCACCTCTTCGGCTTTGTAGTTCTGTTTCATCTTTTCTACCTCCTGGTGCATCCCCTCTATCTCCTTCTGCCAAGCTTCGGTATACTTGTCCAGCTCGGTCTGAGCTTTGGCATAGGCCGGCATTTTGCTTAGGATGAAGTTAGAATCAATATAGCCAAACTTCTGTGCCTGGGAAACATGGGCAAGCAAAAATCCAGTTAAAAAGATAAACAAAAACTTTTTCATACTAATTCCTTATCGTAACTGCTGCCCGATCATGAAGTGGAACTGGCCTCGCTTGGCATCTGCCGGCTGTCCCGGAAGGTCGTCGAATCTCCAGCCGTAGTCAAAGCCCAGCAGACCAAAGGCTGCCATGAAGATACGCACACCAACACCTCCTGAACGGTACAGCTTGAACGGAGTATAGCGATCAAATGAACCAAAGTTGTTACCTGCCTCCAGGAATGCCAGACCATATATGGTAGCACCCGGGTTTGGAGAAATCAACTGCCTTGCTTCCAGCACAAACTTATTGTAAGCAATACCGCCTGTGTTCGCTAGCGTAGGATCATCGTTATTGATAACGGATTCATCATCATAACCACGCAAGCCGATATAATCTGTACCGACAAAGATGTTACCACCACCCAGTCCGGATCCGCCTAATCTGAAGCGCTCAAAAGGACCAAGTTCTGCATTAGAGCTATACTTACCCAGGAAGCCAAAGTGTGCTCTTGTGTTCAATACCAAATTCCCTGCCAAGTTTACAAAGAAGGAAGCATCCAGCATCCATTTGTTAAATTCGATGTAC
>NZ_JSYF01000451.1:0-4439 GCF_054824225.1 Pontibacter sp. HJ8 | reverse complement strand
GTACGAAAATGGCAGAAATAAACATCGAACGGAGAAAAAAACCGGTTTGGCCCTGGATACTCCTGATCATTCTTTTAGCACTCATTGGCTGGGTGGCTTACGAATATTTGCGCGACGACACCTCTGTCGATGTGGATGTAGATACGAACTCAACCGGTATGGTGGAGCAGGCCGGGCCACAGTCTCCGCAGTACCAGGTTGCACGAGTCTGATAAGAATTTAACCTCAACAATACGATGAAAAATGATGAATTGAGAAATGAACGCCTGATGCCACTGAGTGCCATGAAGGACTACAAGGTGGCCAAAGACAGCCTGAACGTGATGGGCTGGGGCGTGGTAGGTGCCGATGGCGAGAGCCTGGGTACCATCCGGGACCTGATCGTGGATCCGCAATCCATGAAAGTACGCTACCTCTCCGTTGTCGCCGACAAGCGGTATTTTACAACCGACGCTGACCAGTACATACTGGTGCCCATCGGGGCGGCAGCCCTCGATAAAAGCGGCAAAAACGTATTCGTGCCCTCCATCGATTCCCGCACTATCGGCAGCTACCCAGTATACGGCGGCGTCGACATACCCGAAGATTACGAGTATGCCGTGCGAGACACGATCATGCGGGCACATAAGGATACCTTGCCTGATACGCCGGAGGTATACCGCAAGGAGTTTGATGAATCGGTGCGCGAAAGCCGGACTGAGACGCGCCCCATCTCCGACGACTTTTATGACAACGAGACCTACAACGAAAACCGCTTCTATACCTCCGACCAGGAGATCCGGCGCGACACAACCTATACGACCGGAGACGTGGAGCGAACAGACACCACTGCCGACCTGCACGATGAAAGCAAGCCACGCACGGTCGAAGATTCGATCACGACCATCGAGCGGCTGGAAAATCTCAGAAAGCGGGGCTCTATCACAGAAGAAGAGTTTATCCTGATGAAGAAAAGAGCGTTGAACCTCTAAGTTTTTTCATCCGGCCTTAGATTCCGCCTTCCTGAGTAAAAGCTACTGCCCCTTACCTGAAGGGGCAGTTTTTTTATACCCTTTCCGGACAGTTAAGGCGCATAATTATCCGCATAAATCTTCAATCCTATACCTGATCCTGAGGCCGGAACCCCCAACCCGCCGGATAGATTTTTACAGAAAGCATTCCCCCTGCCCTTTCACCTGCTGCTATACCTGAAAACAGCAGCGAGCATAGCGCACATCGGTGAGCAGAAAGCTTGCCTGCAGAGAAGCAGAAACGTACATATAAGAATAATTAAAGATTTTTTTGAAAGGCAAGGCAACCGTATTGAAAAATCTGCCGTGATGGGGGCACAAAGCTACTGACAGGGTGAGTGAAACTGAAAGCAAAGAAGTAGTCGCACTGCTTTGCGGCTGTATGAAAGCAGACCGGGAAGCACAAAGAAAGTTGTACAGGCTTTTCTATGGCTATGCTATGAGTGTGTGTCTGCGCTACTCCAAAGATGCCGAAGAAGCCCGCGATGTGCTCAACGACGGCTTCCTGAAGGTGTTAACAAGGCTGGCGCAGTACGATCCGAAAAAGCCGTTTAAAGGGTGGGTCCGGCGCATCATGATCAATACAGCTTTGGATAACTACCGGCACAACCTCAAGCACTATCATCTGATGGACCTGGAGGCGGCAGAGCCGGAGGCGGATACATACGATGTGTTGCAACAGATCAACTACGAGTACCTCATCAGCCTGGTGCAGGCCCTCACGCCGGGATACCGGGCGGTGTTCAACCTGTACGCGATAGACGGGCACACCCACGAAGAGATTGCAAAACTGCTGGGTATTTCCGTCGGGACTTCCAAGTCGAACCTGGCCAAGGCAAGGGCTAACTTAAGAGCAGCGTTAACTAAAACCAGGAGAGATGAGCATAAACAACATGTCTGACGAGGAGCTCGACAACCTGTTCAGGAGGAGCGCTGAGGGCTACGATCCGCCTTATGATCCGGAAGACTGGAAGGCCATGGAAAAAAAGCTGGAGTTGGCGGAAGGCGGTCCTGCAGTGTGGCAGAAGTACTTGTACCCGCTACTGATCCTGCTGATGATAGGCACAGGTATAACCGTGAGCCTGCTGAAGCCGGAACCCGCTTCTATACCTGAACAGGCAGTAACAGCGACAACCGAATCGCCGCAGGTGCAGGAACAGGAGCCGCGAAGCCAAAGCGCCACCGCAAGCGCTAAGTTGCGGCTGGGAGGTAAGCAGCCCTTCTCACCCGGTGAAAAGAAAAGCCGAAGCCCATTGGCAGGTATGGCAAAAGAAAGTGCTTTAGAGAGTGACAGGCAGCAGGTCTCACCCCCTGCTGCCTGGAGCACTTCCCCGGAAATGCGAACTGCTATACCTGTGCAGGAAGTAGAAAAGCTGAATACAAGCGCTGTTGTTGTGAGAACATTAACACTGGATACCCTTCTGCTCATGACCAGCGTACCGGAAGCGCCAAAGCCGCAGGCAGACAGCAGCTACCGCCCGAACCCGGAACGCGTGCGCAAGAGCACGTTCGGTAGCAGCCTGCAACTTACGCTGGCAGTGGCCCCGGATGTGACCACCGTCCGGTTCAGCGACCCGGAAGGCATCAGCCAGAACGCCGGTCTGTTGGTAGGTATTCCGCTGGCTGGCAGGTTAAGCCTGGTGACCGGCGCGCTGTGGGCACACAAGGTATACCAGGCCTATCCGGACAACTACCGGCCTACACCCGACTTCTGGGATGGCAAGAAATTACCGTCCTCCATCGATGCGGAATGCCGGGTGCTGGACGTGCCCCTGAACCTGAGCTTCCGCCTGCTGGGCAACGAAAAAAATACAGTGGCGCTGCTGGCCGGGGTGTCCAGTTATTTCATGCTGAAGGAAAAGTACAGGTATAACTATACCTACAGCGCAGAGCCCTACAGCAGAACATCAAGATTTTCGAACGAGAACAGGCACTGGTTTGGGGTACAAAATGTGTCTGTGAGCTATAGCCGTAAATTATCCCCTGTTTTCTCCGTTGGAGTGGAGCCGTTTGTCAAATTTCCACTCTCAGGTATAGGCGCCGGGCAAGTGAAGCTGACAAGCGCAGGCGTATTTTTTACGGCAGGCTATACCATCCGACTGAAGCAGTAACATCCTTCACCTGACCCTATCCATTGCCCGGGCAACACAGCACGGATGCATACTGGCAGGAACTCCTGTGGGTGTATGTGACCGATTGAATTGTAAATCCATCTAAAATTTAAAGCGATGAAATTATTTAAAAACTACTGGCTGGTGGTGAGTTTACTCCTCAGCCTGCTATTCGTTGTGAACAGTTGCGACGACAGTGACGACGATGACGACGATACCCCGCCTGCTGCGGAAGTTGCCTTTAATAACATTGCCCTGACCGCAGCCAACGAGGTGCAGACCCCGCCCGTTACCAGCACCGGTACAGGCACACTGAATGCCACCTACAACATGGACACTAAAAAGATCACCTACAGAGTGACCTGGTCGCTGGGCAACACGAATGACAATACGGAAGGTATGCACTTTCATGGACCTGCTTCGCTGACTGAAAGTGCCAGCATCGTGATAGGTATTCCACTTGCCACCGGCGGCGGAGGCTACAATCCAGGCGATGATGTCGGCAGCTCCGGCAGCGTCTCCGGGGAGACCCGAGCCCTGACCCAGGTAGAGGAAGATCAGCTCCTGGACGGCCTGTGGTACCTCAATATTCACAGCACCACCTACCCCAACGGTGAGCTCAGAGGACAGCTTCGCTAAGAAGCAAAAAGAAGTAGCGTAAAAGAAACTGTTTTGCACCAGTAACCCCGGCAAGGCCCTCAAAAGCCAGCCGGGGTTCTTTTATGCATGTATCGTAAATATTTTAAGATTTATATATATTTATCAGCAATTACGGTGCAATTTGTTTATCTTGAAATCCTGTTTAAACACTGGGTATCAGTACATGGCTTTGAATGCCTGTTCGACAGCACCGTATTGACCCTAATTGCTGACAATGACAATTAGGTGCTTTCCCCAGGCAACTACGTGGGCTACGAAGCCGAGGATTACGATGACGTTCCGTTTGAAGAGAAGATGAAGCTGCTGACCACCGAACCGGCCGCTCAGTTTGAGGAAGGCGATCAGTTGGAAAAGCGGATTCAGGGGAATTTGGAGGGATTGGGTCTAGGTTGTGAATAAGTAAAGATCTATTAAACCATTTTAAATATTCTTCTGAATCTAAATAAAAGCAAGTAGCATGAGCACTCATATTTTTGAAGCCCCAACAATTGGTCTTGGCAGGATACTAAGTGAAGGTAGTCGTTATTTAGTACCTCATCATCAACGGGATTACTCATGGGGAGAGGATGAAGTAGCTCAATTGTTTAATGATATTGAAGAGGCAAGATTAAGTGATTCTGATTATTACTTTCTTGGATTGATGGTATTTATTCCAGCA
>NZ_JSYF01000051.1:0-8009 GCF_054824225.1 Pontibacter sp. HJ8 | reverse complement strand
GTAGATAGAAAAAAGCAGCATGCTTTTGCCATCCTTTTATCAGGAGAAACTATTGTCCTTGTCAGCCCGAACCCGATGGCCGGAACAATGCACTGACTTCGGTAGTACAAGGCCATAGCACCTGTAAACACGACTATTAGGTGACGAAGAACACGATGAAAAAACCTGTCTGGAGCATGAACAGGAGATTACCCCTCTTTCTATTCTTTTTAGTGATAGCCGCTCTTTCCACTACAGCTACCTTTGGGCAGGGCAGTGTGATCCGGCGCATGGGCATGAGCAAGATTCCGGAGCGTGGCCTGGTGATCCAGGCGGGGGCAGGCCTGGCCGCTGTCAAGAGCGACATCTGCGGCAGCTGGGGCTGTAACGATATCGGCCCTGCCATGGGCATAGGCGCTTTGTTTAAGTACAACCCTTACCTGTCCTTCAGCGGGGAGGTGGAGTATGTGAAGCTGGGAGCCACCGAAAAAACCCCTTTCCATAATATCACTTTTGAATCGGAAGTGATCGAGGTATCGGCTACGGTTGTGATCAACCTGATGGACAGCTATAGCGGCACCAACAACTACCGGTCTACCCGGAAGCGCTTTGTGGTGCCCTTCATCAAAGCCGGTGGCGGCTTTGTGTATTATACCCCTACTTCCTATCCTACCAACAGAGGAGAAAATTCACAGGAAACCTACGACCGGGAGCGCACTTATCCTGCCATTGCCGCAGTGATTCCTTTTGGAGTCGGGCTCCGTTTCCGCTTCTCGGACAACTGGAGCGTGGCACCGGAGATGATGTACCACCTGACCTCTACCGATTACCTGGATAATGTGGGGCCCCGGATCGGGATCGCCCACACCAAAGACCACTATGGCGTCGTGTCTGTGAAGGTCATGTATACGCCGATCCTCAAAAACGAAGTCTTCACTAAGAAGAAACAAGGTATAAGCGGATTCGATAAAAAGAAAAAGTAGCCTGTCATCCTCTAGAAGTTTCTTTCCCAACCCCTGTGCCTGCCTGCCGTAGAAAAAAGGGCTGCTGAAAGCCTGTGTGGCCACTGGCAGTAACCACCTGCAAAACCACATCCTATGGAAGCACAGAACAAAAAAAAACTTTGGTGGCTGGCAGCCGGTGCCGGCGCTTTGCTGGCCGCCAGGGCCATCAACCGTAAACTCAATGCCTACGATTTCCGGAACAAGGTCGTGCTGATTACTGGCGGTGCCCGTGGCCTCGGCTTTGTGATGGCCCGCCAACTGGCCAAAGAGGGCGCACGGCTGGTGCTCTGTTCCCGTGACGAGATACAGCTGGAGAACGCCCGCATGGAACTGGCCGGGAATGGGGCCGACGTGCTGGTGCTGCCCTGCGACGTAACACAGCAGGCGCTGGTGAACGAGATGATCGATACAATACAGCGCGACTTTGGTAACATTGACGTGCTGATCAACAACGCCGGTATCATCACGGCCGGGCCGCTGGAAGAAATGACCGTGCAGGATTTTGAGGAGGCTATGCAGGTTCACTTCTGGGGGCCGCTCTATACGACCCTGGCTGTGCTGCCCGCTATGAAAGCGCGTGGTGGCGGCCGTATACTCAACATTGCATCCATTGGCGGCAAGCTGGGCGTGCCGCACCTGGTGGCCTACAGTGCCAGCAAGTTTGCCCTGGTGGGCTTATCAGAGGGTTTGCGGGCAGAACTGAAGCAGCACAACATCCTGGTGACCTGTGCATCGCCCGGGTTGATGCAAACCGGCAGCCCGCGCCATGCCAACATCAAAGGACAGCATGAAGAAGAGTATACCTTGTTTAAAATAGCCGATTCCAATCCCCTGAGCTCTATCAGCGCGGAAGATTCGGCCAAACAGATACTCGATGCCTGCCGCAACGGCGACGCGGAAGTGGTAACCTCGCTGCCTGCCAAAATCGGGGCCTTCGTGCACGGTCTCTCCCCCGAGATAACCACTGATTTTTTTGCCGTACTGAACCGGGTATTGCCCGGCCCTACCGGCGAGAAGCGAAGCCAAAAAGGCTTCGAGAGTGAAACTTCCCTCTCCATGTCAGACCTTACGGAGAGAACACAGAAGGCAGAATACCGCAATAACGAGCTTTAAATCAACGCAACATACAAACCTTGCAAAGCCAGGCTATACCTGGCTTTGCGTATATTCGCCCTTATGGAAATCAAGAACAGAGAGAAGGCCTACGACGGCTATTTCAAGATCTATAAACTGAAAGTAGAGCAGCACGGCCATACCTTCGAGCGGGAGCAGTTCGACCGGGGAACGGCTGTGGCCGCCCTGGTGTATGACACGGTGCAGGAACGCTACATCCTCACCAGCCAGTTCCGGGTAGGCTCAGAGTCAGAGCTGGTGGAGGTGGTGGCCGGGATGGTGGACGCGGGCGAAAGCCCGGAAACCAGTATAGCCCGTGAGATAGAAGAAGAGATCGGCTACAGCGTGGACAGCCTCAAGCATCTGCATACCTTCTACTCTTCCCCTGGCGGCACCACCGAAAAGGTGCATCTGTACTATGCCGAGGTGTCGCACCAGCACGCCGATGGCGGCGGAAAGAAAGACGAGCACGAGCACATCGAGCTGGTTTCGTTTTCAAAAGAGGAGCTGCTGCGGGAGACCTTCGCCGATGCCAAGACCATCATTGCCCAGCAGTGGGTGCAGCTGCAGGAATAAACGAAAAAAGGGTTAGCAGTTCATCTCTGCTAACCCTTTTTAGGTATAGGATTCGTTACTTGGCGGCTGCCGGCTTGAGCTTGTCTTTGAACACCTGGCGGAATTTGTCCACCTTGGGGCGAATCACGAAGCTGCAGTAGGGCTCATGGCCATGCGTGTTAAAGTAATTCTGGTGGTAATCTTCGGCCGGGTAGTACCTGGTAAGCGGCTCTATTGTCGTGACGATCGGGGAGTTGAAAGCGCCGGAGGCATCCAGTTCCTGCTTGTACTGCTCTGCCAGTTGCTTTTGCTCCTCGTTGTGATACAGGACAATGGAGCGGTACTGGGGGCCCACATCATTGCCTTGCTGGTTGAGGGTAGTCGGGTCATGGGTTTTCCAGAAAACTTCCAGCAACTCGGCATAGCTTATTTTCTGAGGATCATAGGTGATCTGAAGCACCTCGGCGTGGCCCGTTGTGCCGGAGCATACCTGTTTGTAGGTAGGGTTTTCTTCCGGACCGCCAGCATAACCGGATTCTACTTTTTCCACCCCTTCCAGCTCCTGAAAAACCGCTTCCGTACACCAGAAACATCCATTCCCAAAGGTTGCCTTTTCCATATGTATTCAATTTAGGTAGAGGAAGGTATGGCGCAACGTGCGACCAGACCTCCCTTTGTTTTTAAACCCCGAAGTTACGACAATAGTCCCGGAAAGACCAGCCGTACCGTATAACCGCCGTCGCTGCCAATTGTTCAGGTATAGCGCAGGACCAGGTATACCGGAGGAGTTAATTCCGCATGTTCTGCATCATGTTTTTGGCATCCGCTGCCCCTTCTATGGAGAGGTATTCCGCCTGCAAAGCCCTTACCTTCAGCTTGTCACTATTCGACATCTGTCCTTCGATCTGGCGGCGGCGCTGGTTCAGTTTGCCGTATACATGGTCCACGTAGTCCCAGTCATTCTGCGTCCAGTTCTGGCGTTTGGCCCGCACCACTCCCATAAAGGTCAGGTAGGCCTCGCGTATGTTCTGGGGTGTAACGGTGTCGATGTCATTAAACTCGCGGAGTAACTGTTCCTGCCACTGTGCGATCTCCTTGGCATCCAGCGGCGTATTCTGTCGGCGCTCCTGGCGGCTTTCCCAGCGCTCATAACGTTGCTTGAGGCGGGCATACTCCGCTTTGGATTCTGCAGACAGGCTGTCGATGTTCTTGTCGAGCTCCGCGGACCGTTTTTTGAACGTTTCCTTTACTTCCGGCCAATCCTCCCGGATAGCGGTGTCTGCCTGCTCTGATTTTTCGTTCATCCAGCCCCGCAGCGATTCCAGTTGATCGTCCACGGTTTTGCCGGTGCGCATGACGCTGGCCGTGTCTTCTTTTTCAGCCGTATCCACGGTGATCTCTTCCGTGTTTTCAGCGGTCCGGTTGCCTTCGCAGCTCCAGAGGAACAGCCCCAGGGTGAGAGCTGTTGCATATTTCATTCCTTTATACAGCGTATCTTTCATGTTGATATTTCTTTACAGGGAGTTGGTATCGTTGTCCCTTTGCCTTACTTACGGAAAGGCCACGTTCAGGATACTAGGGGCGTACAGCCAGCAGCGGTTTGTCCTTGCTGATGCCGTCGCCGTAGCGGTAATGGCCGTTGATGGTAACCGGGAGTTTTCCCCTGGCGGGTATCTTGCCAAACAACAACTTCGCTGCGGCTATCTGGGCATGCGCGTGCGGCTGGTACCCTACGAGCAGCACACGGCTTTTATGAATGTCTTTGAAATCATTCAGGGTATAGGCATTGTCAAAAAGCGTGACGACCGCTTTGCCCGATGTGGCCAGCTCTGTGACGTAGGCCGTCGCTTCTTTCGAATACCCCAGCCGGTTGCTCGGGGTAACGCCCGGGCCGTAGAGGCTTACCAGCACCAGGTCATAGCCCCGGAGCTGCTTTTTCATTTTCTTTACCGCCCTGGCATCTGCTTTCCGGGAGATGACAAAGTCCGTGGTGCTGGTCGTGTATTTTCCTACTTCCCGTTGAAAGATCGTCGGGCGTTTGGCGCCGAACGACAGGGTGGCGATCTTCTGACGTTTCCGCCGCCGGATCGGGAGGGTGTGTTTGTGGTTGTTGAGCAGCGTCATGGCCGCTTCGGCCAGCGCATGGTTTGTGCTGTCGGCAACTGAAGGGTTGAGGTCCTCAGCCAGGTTCTTCAACTCGACAGGCTGGTACTTGTCCAGTCCGACCCATTGTTTGGCAGCCAGCATTTTTTTGCAGCGCCTGTCTATTTCTGCCTGCGAGAGTTCGCCTCTGGCAATGGCCAGTTTAATGGCCTGGATGGCTTTGGGTACGCTGTTGAGACGCTCCAGCACATCGTTGCCGGCCATGAGGGCACGGGCTTCGGCCTCTCCCGGGCGGAAGTATTTGGTAACACCCTTCATCACCATGGCATCCGTAAACACCAGCCCTTTGAATTCCAGCTGCTTTTTAAGCAGATTTGTCACGATCGGTTTGGAGAGGGTGGACGGGAGGTTCATAGTCGTATCGAGCTGCGGCATGTGCATGTGCGCCACCATGATGCCCCCGATGCCATGCCGGATCAGTTCCCGGAATGGGTATAGCTCCAGGGAGTCGAGCCGGGCACGGTTGTGCGGGATCACGGGCAGGTCGTAGTGCGAATCCACGTCGGTGTCGCCGTGGCCCGGAAAGTGCTTGGCAACCGCTATGATGCCGTTGTCCTGCATCCCCCGCATATAGGCCAGGCTCTTGGCCGTCACATCGAGCCTGTCTTCGCCAAAAGCGCGGTAGCTGATAATGGGGTTTGCCGCATTGTTGTTGATGTCGGCAACCGGAGCAAAATTGACGTGCATGCCCAGGCGCCGAAACTCTTCGGCTACTTCGGCACCCATTCGGTAAATGAGGCCATTGTCCTCGATCGCTCCCAGTAACATTTGGAAGGGGTACTGCACCGTGCTGTCGAGGCGCATGCCTACGCCTGTCTCGGCATCCATGGAGATCAGCAGGGGGACTTTGGAGGCTGCCTGAAAGCGGTTGGTTAGTTTGGCTTGCCGGACAGGCCCTCCCTGGAAAAAGATCAGGCCGCCTACCTTATACCTGGTGATCAGGTTCATGACATCCGCCTCATACCGGGGGCTTTTGTCTGAGAAAGCTTCTATAACGATCAGTTGCGCGATACGCTCGTCGGGTGTGAGGGTACTGAAGACGGAGTCTACCCAGGGCGATGGGTTTTGGATGGCTTCTACCAGCGTGGCAGGTGGCGTATAGGGATGTTCTGCCGGATAAAAATCAAGTTGCTGGTCCTGCGCGTATACCTGCTTCTGCGCATCCGACCCCTCGCAACTACCCAGCAAAAGGGCCATGCCAATCAGCAGGGTATAGCAGGAGATGTTCTTGAAGCGTGTAAAAGGGTGTGGTGTAGGTGCGTGCATGGTACTTGTGGTGGAAGACCACATCTTAATACTTATATATTTTAAAATTAGTTATTTACTCCTTCGTTATCAACTGCTGCAAGCAGACAAGGATAGCAGCCGGAAGAGAGCAGATACGTGGATTAGCTACAAACGTAAAGCCGGACAGCCAGGTTTTTGTTCAATTCCAGTATATTCAGCCCACTGCCTGCTTCCCCGAAAGCAAGTACCTGCTGCCTGCCGGGTGCGTATAGCCTCATAGTTAAGGATCGCAGGCTATTCCCGGATGGAGCTACTTCTGTAGTGTAAACGATAACCTGTATGGCTTATTCTGTGAAAAATATTTCTATGGTTCCAGCCCCTGTCGGAAAGGCCCCGCCTGATGTAGCGGAAGAGAGTGATCGATTCGCCTACAGCTTTCTTCCCGGAACACTTTTCGTAGGCCTGATCTGGCTCATCAGCCTGCTGGTATACCTGAGCGGATCCGATCTGACCTGGCTCGGTGTACTGCCCCGACATTTTTTCGGGCTGATCGGTATATTTACCGGTCCGCTCATTCATGCGGGTCTGATCCACCTCTTGTCCAATTCTTTTCCTCTCGTTCTGTTATCGGGTTTCATTCTTTTCCTGCACCGGCCGGTGGCGGTGCAGGTGTTTACATTTGTCTATCTGGTCAGTGGCCTGTTCACCTGGTTCATGGGCCGGGAAGCCTACCATGTCGGGGCAAGCGGCGTGGTATACGGACTGGCCGGCTACCTGCTATTCAACGGCCTGCTGCGCCGCGACAGGGCAGGGCTCGCTGTCGCGTTGGCGATCCTGTTTCTGTATGGCGGCCTGTTTTACGGCTTGTTCCCGGTAGAGGAACGCATTTCCTGGGAAGGGCACCTCGGGGGTTTGCTGGCAGGTATGGTAGCCGCGCTGCTCTATGGGGAGCGTGCAGCCCGGACGAATGAGGAAGAAGCAGAAGAAACAGGAGAAGCTATACCTGCGCCCACGCTGGTGCAGCAACAGCACCAAAGCAGCAGCCTGGGAAACAGCCCCTACACGATCCGCTATACCTTAGGGACGAATCATAAAAACACGACGTATGAGCACAGCTACCGGCTCAATCCGACATCGGGTATGGTGGAGGCGCCAACAAAGCCCCCTGCCTTTGCGTCTACTGAAAAGAAATCTATACGCCCATGAATCATCAGACAACACAAAAAGAACATACAGATGTAAAGCAAAGCAAGTGGCCGCTCCTCATCACAGGCATCTTACTGGCTGCTCTGGTAGCCGTTTATTTTATCTCTGCAGATTTTCAGGCTGGCCTGAAAGAAGGCTGGGACGTGCTCACCAGTGGCGATGAAAAACGGATCTCGGTATGGGTAGAGCAGTTCGGATTCTGGGGACCCTTCTTTATCATTCTGGCGATGGTTGCCCAGATGTTTTTGCTGGTGATCAATGTGGTGGCCCTGATGCTGGTAGCCATCATTGCGTACGGGCCGGTATGGGGATCGCTTCTGGCTGTTGTGGCGGTGGTCGTGGCCTCCACCGTGGGCTTTATGATTGGCAGAGCGCTGGGGGCTACCGGCGTGCGTAAGATCATTGGGCCGAAGGCAGAAAATAAGGTACACCAGTTTGTATCGGATTATGGCATATGGGCGGTCATCGTAGCCCGGATTTCTCCTTTCCTGTCTAATGATGCCGTCAGCTTTGTAGCCGGTATCACCCAGATGAATTACTTTAAGTTTATTGGAGCTACCCTAGTTGGTATAGTACCGCTTACGGTCCTGCTGGCCTGGCTGGGAGAGAGCAACGACCGGCTCATCAACGGCCTAATCTGGGTTGGGGGCGTGAGTCTGGCGCTGTTCATAGGCTATGTTCTCTATGACAGGTATAGCAAGAAAAAATCCTCCGGAAAACGCGCCTGAGTGTAAGGGGATCTGCCCGGGATACCTATGCTCT
>NZ_JSYF01000006.1:0-10914 GCF_054824225.1 Pontibacter sp. HJ8 | reverse complement strand
CGTTGTGCGAAAGCAAAAATAACAGAAGTGAAAAAAGAAACAGTAATAGGTCTTTTGGTTTTCCTATTAGGAATCGGAGTAGCTGTACTTCTTGAATCGAATCTGAGAATATTCATTCAAAATTTATACAGAAATTTATCGGGCCAGGTCATCTATTTCACTGGCAAAGACTTTAACCTATTTGCAAGCCCCTTTTACTACTTTGGCTTTGGTTTTTTGATTCTTGCTCTTTGGGTTGGCACATCTAAAACAGGTTTCAAAGGTAATTTAACATTTTGGCTACTGACGGTAATAACCTTTTTAGTTGCATTAATAATAATCACCTACATCGACATAAACTTTAAGCTTGCCGAATGTACAGCTTGTACTGACGGAAGAAGGGGACTTCGCTATAATGACATAAACTATGACTTTACTATAGTCCTTAGTATAGTGGTGGCGTTAATCCCAAGCATTGTTAGAATCAGGGCAAAAAGAAAAATGCCTTCGCCCAACCATGTATAGCAGTACTGCTTCGGCTGACGCCTTGCAATCTGCCATATCAATCCGTTGGACGTCACCCATTGGACACTGCTTAGCAATTAACCTATCCTATTATTTTGCGGACGCTACGCATTTGAATGAGAACATAAACATTTGCACTTTTTAGTAGTATAATATTTTCAATCAACACAATATAGCTATGAAATTTGACTTTGAAAATAAAGTGGCACTGGTTACCGGTGCAGGTTCGGGGCTTGGTCTTGCAACCGCCAAAGCTTTTGCCCAAGCTGGTGCATCGGTGGCATTAGCAGACCTTGATGAAAAGGCTGTTCAGACAGCTGCAAAGGAACTGACAGCAGCGGGTTACAAAGCAATCCCTATTCGCTGCAATGTGGCGGTTGAAGCAGAAGTGGCCGCAATGGTTGAACAAACGGTTGCTGCCTTCGGTCGCCTTGACATGGCCTATAACAATGCCGGTATACAAGTTACGGTCGCTGAAACGGCAGACCTAAGTGGTGAAGAATTTGACCGGGCTATCGCGGTTAACTTAAAAGGTGTCTTTAACTGCCTGAAGTACGAACTGCAACAGATGAAGAAGCAAGGAGGAGGCGGTGCCATTGTTAACTGTTCATCAACGGGAGGCATTATTGGTACAGCCGGAATGGCAGCTTACACGGCCGCTAAGCACGGCGTCATTGGTTTGACAAAGTGTGCCGCATTGGAATATGCAGCAAAAGGCATTCAAATCAATGCCATATGTCCGGGAGTGACTGAGACACCAATGGTAGCAAAGGCTGTAGCTGATGTGCCGGAACACATGGCAGCGATTATGAACAACATACCTGCGCGACGATTTGCAAGTTCAGAAGAAATTGCCGCTATGGTTCTTTGGTTATGTAGTGAAGGCGCAGGCTTCATGATTGGTCAGGCGGTAATTGTAGATGGAGGATACACAGTACAGTAAAGTATCAAAGTGCCACCGACAGAAGGGCGAACGTACAACAGTGCCTTGCTGCAAGTGTGGCTGAAGTGCTATTATGAGGCTGGACGAATAACACGACATCTGATTAAGTTTGTTCATCTGTATTGCCGCCAATGCCACACTTGACAGCAATGCCTCAACGTTGGCAATCATATGTAATGTGTAGACCATACGCAGAAATATTTAAAAGTAAGCCTGTTTTCAGAGTCACTTATACTATTTTTTCCAAAGAAGAAGGTGGAAGGTTTAATCTTCCAAGTCCAGGTATAAGGTGGGACTTTTGGTATGAGCAACCAGCGCATTCTAAAGGAACTCTATTCATGTTTTACCCAGAGTTTAAAGATTCAAGTGGAAATTTAATTACTGACCCAACTCTGACTGTACCTAAGTATGGAAATGCAAGGATGTGGATTCTGGCGAAGGAAAAGATTGAATATCACAGGGACAAGATAAGAATCGGTACCCACGGATATTTCATGGAAGGCAATAAGAAGGTTGGAGCGTGTGATGTGATAGAATTGATCAACCTGAAGTAAAATTTCATCTGCCAACAAGGTATAACAGCCGGTAGCGTTCATACTCTAGCGACAACTCCGCCTGTCTACAAAGGACTATAAATACTTTCCGTATACAGCCCTAAGATTGTCGCATTTACACCTCAAGTGCACCATTTTTGTGGGCGAGATTTGTGTCGCATCAGAACCTGTTTTGAAGAAGCTTTTTAAGAATAAAGTATAAGTGGAGGTGAAATAATATGCGAAAAATAATTGTCTTATCCATGATTTCCTTAGACGGAGTCATGCAGGCACCTGGAGGACCGGAGGAAGATACATCAGGCGGTTTCCAATATGGCGGTTGGGTGGCACCTTATGGGGACGAAGTCTCTGATAAGGTTATGGAAAAACTCATGAAACCGGCAGATCTTCTTTTGGGCAGAAAGACATTTGAGATTTGGGCGGACTACTGGCCAGAGCATGAAAGTGTATGGCCAGGCATCAATGATGTCACCAAATACGTCTTGTCGACGACCATGAAAAAGTCAGATTGGAAAAACTCCGTTTTCCTCCACAGCCTGTCCGATATCCAGGAGCTGAAAAATTCCAATGGTGCTGACATTCAGGTTTGGGGCAGCAGCAAGCTTATTCAGCTACTGCTTAAGAACGATTTAGTAGATGAGCTCTGGCTCATGATTCATCCGTTGACTCTTGGCAAAGGAAAAAAATTGTTTGACGATGGCCCGATTCCGGCAGCATTTACATTGAAAGAAAGTACTACTACACCAAGTGGCGTTATCATTGCCAATTACCAGCGAGCCGGAAAAATCAAAACAGGCACCATTGGATCTTAAGGAAAAGTATACTTTACTGGCAATAGCTTCCCAACGGGAAGCACGACTGCTAACAGGGTATTTGCAATATGGCAGCCTAAATCAAGCGTTGTAAACCACTAACAGCAACTTCACCCTAACATCAACCTTCTCGACATGAAAACAGAAAAAGAAAAAATGCTTGCAGGTGAGTTGTACGACGCCCTGGATAAAGAGCTTTCGGATGAAAGGTTACGGACACGACTACTCCTCAAGGAACTGAATGATTCGAGAGAGGACCAGGTAGAAGAACGGACACGAATCCTGAATGCCTTGATTCCCAATTCCGGGGAAGGCCTCTGGTTACAGCCACCCTTCTACTGCGACTATGGGTCGAACATCCAGGTAGGAGACAAAGTATTTTTCAACTTCAACTGCGTGGTACTGGATGTGATGCAGGTGACGATTGGCAGCAGAACTTTATTCGGCCCCAATGTGCAGATCTATACCGCGACTCATCCCATGCATTACAAGGAGCGAGCTTCCGGACTGGAGTATGCCAAACCCATTGCCATTGGAGAAGACGTATGGATAGGCGGCAGTGTGGTCATCTGTCCCGGCGTAACGATCGGTGACCGGGCCGTCATCGGGGCCGGTAGTGTTGTAACCAAAGACATACCTTCGGACGTGTTCGCGGCCGGTAATCCGTGCCGGGTTATCCGGGATCTGGAAAAATAAGCATTCATCCCGCTGAAAAGAAGGTATAGTCGGCGCAAATCCCGATGGGTTGCTGGGTCGGCTATACCTGGTTTATTTTGCGATACCCTCACCTAAGGGGCAATAAAAAGAGCCATCCACCAAAAAAACACGCCCATTCGCTGGAGCTCCGGCGAAGATAAATCGTATGTTGCAGGATGAATTACAGACCACCTGAGATAAGAACCGTCAACGTCACCCGTTACGTCACCCCATTGCGTGAAGGCGGCTCCCTGCCTGCCATTGTGGAGGCAGACGACGACTTTCTGTACGTACTCAAGTTTCGCGGCGCCGGGCAAGGCGTGAAAGTGCTCATAGCTGAAGTGATCGTGGGTGAGATCGCCCGTGCACTGGGACTTAAGATTCCGGAGATCGTGTTCATTCACCTGCACGAAGCCTTTGGCCGCACCGAGCCGGACGAAGAAATCCAGGACCTGCTGCGCGCCAGCGAAGGGCTCAACCTGGGGCTGCATTACCTGACCGGTGCCATCACCTATGATCCCGTCGTGACGACCATCGATCCGCTACTTGCCTCCCAGATCGTCTGGCTGGACTGCCTGGTGACCAACGTAGACCGCACGGCCCGCAACACGAACATGCTGATGTGGCGGAAGGAACTATGGCTCATCGATCACGGTGCGGCCCTCTACTTTCACCACTCCTGGCAGAACTGGGAAGAGCAGGCCAAACGGCCTTTCCCCCAGGTAAAAGATCATGTGCTGCTGCCGCAGGCCACCGAACTTGAAGCCGTAGACGCTGCGTTTCGGACCATACTCAGTCCCGGGCGCATCCGCACCATCCTTTCCGTAATTCCGGACGAGTGGCTGACGGATGTCGAGTCACCGTTTGCGTCGGCCGATGAGCACCGGCAGGCGTATGCCCTGTTCCTGGAAACGCGATTGGCTCATTCCGAAGTTTTTGTCAAAGCAGCGCAACATGCAAGATAAGCACTTATTTGAGTACGCGGTCATCCGCGTGGTGCCCAGGGTGGAGCGTGAAGAATTTCTGAATGTGGGTGTGATCCTCTATTGTTCGGCACAGGGGTTCCTGCAAACAGTCTATACCTTAAACGAAGAAAAGCTGCGCGCCTTCTCCCGCGAAATCGATGTAGCGGAACTGAACGAGCGCCTGCGGGCTTTCGAGAAGGTATGCGCCGGACGCACCGAAGGCGGACCGATCGGCCAACTGGCTATTGCCTCCCGCTTCCGCTGGCTTACGGCAAATCGAAGCACCATTGTACAGACTTCGCCCGTACACCCGGGCCTTTGTGCTAACGCCAAAGAAACCCTTGTCCGGCTACATGCCCAACTCGTGCTGTAGCGTTTGGCAGGTATACCAACTTCTTAAATTGAGTCAGAGAATGGGTGATCTACTTCTGGAAGAAATAAAACGCCTTCGGGCCATTGCTGAAACGGGCCTGCTCTACTGCAACAATCCGTATGACAAAGAGCGCTACCTGGAGCTGCAGGAAATGAGTTTCCGGCTCCTGGCCCAGGTAAGCGGACATCGCCTGGGAACCCTGAAGGCAAACTTTACGATGGTAAAAGATTACCCAACGGCCAAGGTAGACATCAGGGGCCTGGTGCTGTCGCCGGACCAGAAGATCCTGTTTGTAAAAGAAAGCGCCGATGGCAAGTGGGCGCTGCCCGGAGGCTGGGCAGATATCGGGCATACCCCGAAAGAAGTGATCGTACAGGAACTGAAAGAAGAGACCGGACTGGATGTGCAGCCAAAGGCGCTCCTGGCCGTATTTGATAAGCGTATGCATGCCCATCCGCCTCAGCCGTTTTATGTATACAAGATGGTTTTTTACTGTGAAGCCGTTTCCACGGAGATCACAAGAGGCTTTGATGTGCTGGATGTGCAGTATTTTGGCCTAGATGAACTACCGGAACTCTCTGAAGACAGAATACTGGCAAGCCAGATCGAACTGGTTTATAAAAAGGCCCTGGCATCTGACTTGGAAGCTTACTTTGACTGATTACTGTAAACTCTAAGAACTAGCGAAAACATCCTCCACTACCTTTAGCGCGATACGGCATGAACATACCCAGGATCCTTACCATTCTTCTGACCTGCGCAGGCATCGTTTTTCTGGTGCTCATGCTCTCGGACCCTTACTTTTTTGCGAATACCAAAAAAATGCAGAAAACCGGGGAAGCCAAGCTGGAGGAAGGTATACTGGGGAACAAATTGGCCTTCAAGCAAGCCTCTCACTATTTCAATTCCCTGCTCGAGCAAGGGCATACAGATAGGAAAACCTACGATCTGCTTTACTGGAGTTACCGCTACGACAAGAATCACGCGCAGGGAGAAGAAACCCTGACGGAAGCACTGGAATTATACCCGGACGATCCGGAGTTTCTTTACCAGCGGGCAGAAAGCCGGCTGGAGCTGCAGAAATATGAACAGGCCATTGAAGACTATACCCGGGTTATTGAGACCGGTCCCGACTTTGAATACCTGTCGGATGTGCTCTACAGCAGAGGTGCCGCCCGGTATAAGCTCGGAAACAAAGCAGAAGCGGAACAGGACAGGCAGCTGGCTATGAAAAAAACCAAAGCGAAACTCGAGCCCTACGAAGTATACTTCGACACTGCCAAATAGCCCCTCAGCTACCAGATTCCGGCTGCAGAGAACCACTCAGCGTAAAGCAGCATTTTTCTGCATTGCTTTATCGCCTCCCTTCAACTTTATGCTGTGGGTTGCTGTCCCCAAGCGCTATACCCTGACGCCCTGCCCAGAGCCAGAGCAGGATGATCCCTATCTCTGCCACCCCGTCCAGCATGTATACGTTCAGGATCACATCCTTCAGGCTATAATAGAAGTCGATAAAAGCCATGCCGGCAGCACCGCCAATCCCGAGCCACTTGATCTCCGAAGTTACCCGCTTTTTGATGCCGGCCAGGAGCAGCACCAGCCCGATTACCGCAATCAGTATACCTTCCGTGCGCACCAGCCACAGGTCTGTTTTGGGCCCGGTCACCCACAGGAAACTGGGCATGTGTACGAGCGGCCAAATACCGGTTACCGCCCAGTAGCTTCCTTGTAGTTTGGCAATCCATCCTGCTCTGTTCATAGGTTCTCTTTTTACCTGGAGAACTATACGAAGGCCCCTGTTTTTTTGCTGCAAACCAGACCTTTCAGATGCACCCGCGCAGCGTCCTCTACCGTAAGGGAAAGGCGGCCTATACCTTAAAATTTCACTAAAATGAAGATCAAGCAAAAGCAAACTATATACGAAGGCTTTTACACGTTCAGCAAACTGATCGTGGAAGAGAACGGAGAAACCTTTGAGCGGGAGCAGTTTGACAGCGGACATGGCGTGGCAGCGCTCGTCTATGACACTCAACAAGACAAGTATATTTTTGTGAAACAGTACCGCTACAATGTAGGTATGGAGCTGCTGGAAACCGTGGCTGGCGTGCTGGAAGACGATGATCCGGAGAAAACCATTCGCAAAGAAATCAAAGAGGAAACCGGCTATACCGTAGACAAACTGGAGCACATCCGGGACATCTTTACCTTACCAGGCGCCTGCACCGAAAAGATATACCTCTACTATGCCGAAGTAAGTCAAAAAGAAGCCGCTGGCGGCGGGCTGGAGGAAGACCATGAACATGTGAAAATCGTATCCCTTTCCCTAGACGAAGTGCTGCAACTGAACCTGGCCGATGCCAAAACCCTCATCGCCCTGCAGTGGCTGGCAGCACGAAAAGGAATTACATTAAATAGCCCGGAAGTAAAGCTTGACTAAACTTTTTCCGGGCTCCCCTCTTGGCTGGCCGTTTACGGCTAAATATGTAGCTGGTCGTAGGTAGGCAAGGTATAGCGATCGCCTGCTGCCAGCAGGTGCACCCGCATATCCCGTACCGAGAAGGGCTGGCCTGTCTTGATTTCATGGATGTTGGTTTCTGTGATGCCTGTGCCATCTACGATCGTGACCAACCCTGTTCCGAGCACTTTTATTTCATTGCCTTTCGTCACGCAAATGGCCGTATCCTCTTCCAGGCCGATGCCGATACATCCCGGGTTGGTGGCGATGCACTGCGAAATACGGATGATGCGCCCCCGCTGTATAAAATGGGTATCAATGGCCACATTTTTCAGGAATTCAAGCCCGGTCGTGATGCGGACATCGCCCTTGATGTAGCCTCCCTGCGTTTCCCCTTCGTAGATCATCGGAGTCGACATAGCCGTGGCCCCGGCACTGGTCCCGGCTATGATCAGGCCTTCATCGTAGGTATAGCGCTCTTTCATGAGTTGCAGCACCGGAGAGCCGCCCAATATAGCGGTCAGCCGTAGCTGATCGCCACCAGTAAACATAATCCCTGCGGCCCGTTCCACCAGCTTGTAATTCTCCGGATCCTGGGCATCCGCGCGGGTGCGGATATCCAGGATCTCTACCTGGCCTACCCCTAATTTATTGAACACTTTAATGTAGTCTTTTGAGATCGCATCCGGTACGGTAGAGGCAGTGGGCACAACCAGTACCATCGGGTCATTGCCTTTGAGCTCATCAATAAAGTATTTGAGAATTTCCTCGCTTTCAAAATCCGTATTTTTAGACTGTTCGTCCGACAGTTCTTTTTCCCCCTTGTCTTCTCTTCCGCCAATTGCCAGCAGAACACCCTTGGGTATAGGAGCATCTTTGTGATGCGCAGCGCGATCTGACACTTTTTTCTTTGCCATACTTAACTTCCTTTTGACTAAATAAATGATTGCACTTTTCTATTTGAGAAAAAACAAATCCTCTTAACTGACTTAGCTATACCTGGCAAGCCGCCTGATAACTTCCTCCGTTATACCTTGACACAACCGGCTCCTTATCAAGGTCTTTTGTAACTTACAACATGGGCTATCACCGTATCGGCTTCGGTTATGCTTTTCTTAAAACTGATCCACCCCTCCCGCCTGGACTGTTTGGGAGAAAAGGCGATCTGCAACTCCGCTGTCTCCAGTTCCTCCTCCCCTCTATGAAGCGCCAGTTCCACCAGTACCTCCTCTGCCGTTTCGCCCCCCTTGTTGTGCACCACCACGCGATAGCGCTGCGGGGCATGCTCCGAAGGATCGTGAAAGTACTCCACTACCAGGTCGGGCGTGGAAGGTTCCTCGGCATATACCTCGTATACCAGGTAGGCCAGGATAGTCAGCACCAGCAGCAGGCTGACCGTGAATACCGTCCACTCCAGGGCATTCTTGTCATCTCCGTCGCCGGCTGCGCTCTGCCTTTTTACCCGGTTACCGTCGTCCATAGTTCGTTCAGCTAAATTCATTTTATTTGATCAGCAACCTGCCGGCCGATGCTCCCAGGCTGGCCAGCACACCCAGCACAATGACCTGTGCCAAAGCGATTTCAAAATTTACACCCTCGAAGCGGCCAAAGAACCAGAGCAGGAAGGCAGAGGTAGCCAGCGCAGTCAGGTAGCTCAGGCAGGTGTCTACCGTGATCGCAAATGCCAACCCACCGGCATGCTGCTGCCCTGTTCCCTTAAAGTCACTGAAGTAGACCACCACCACACTCAGGCCCAGCGAAAGCAGCGCCATCAGTAGAATGTGGTAGGCCTCAGCTTCTATGGCCAGCAGGATCACCTCCTCGGTGGGCGCCACGTTGCCTCCCACCACCACGCTGCCGCAAAGGGCCAGTACCACCAGGCTGATCCTGCTCCTCAGCCCGGTCTGCATACCCGCTACTTTCTCTTCGGTAGGCGTTTCTGTCTCCTCCTCGTCCTCACCGCCTGTCCCGAGCTGGGCTGTGCCAATCGATACACCGATAGAGACAGCCATCGCTTCAACGATAACTTTCCCCATGATCTCATCGACAGACATTGCATGGAGCTGAAGGCGGTTCAGCACGAACATGACAGCAAAAGCAATGACAAGCCCCAGCCCCATCTCCTCGACCGAGTCTATCAGTACACTCCGCCAGGATGCCTCCGGCCGCATACCGGCGTAGCGGTTGTAGCCCAGCAGCAGCAAGTAGGTAACGATCACCATCACCAGCAACTGCAGTGGTGTTGCCGAAAATCCCGCCCACCATACCTCCATCGTGTAGAGCAAGGGGAAGCTGAAGAGCAGCCCGCCTGCTATACCCCGGGCATACTCCTGAAGCGATTTCCTGATAGGCCTTTTTTTGTACATTTGATCCATATCGTTCCCCTTCGGTTTAATGTGGCAGGCGCAGGGCCAGCCCTGCTGCCAGGAAGTAATCCGGCGCTGCCTTGTTAAATCCTATACCAGCTGCCACATCCAGCTGCAGGTTGGGCCTCGGGAAGAACATTAATCCGGCATCGGCCTGATGTTCCGCTTCCTCGGTCTCTGCCTTGGAGCCGAAGACCTCCGCAAAGGCCGTGAATTTATCGGTCAGGTCTCCGTACAGGGCCAGGTTATAGCCGGCTTCGTTGTTCCCTTCGGCCCGGCCGTACATCAGATTATAGGCCAGTTCTATCTTGTCTGTCAGCTGGTTTGCCAAGGCCAGCCTCACCTCTGGCTCCGGATTCTCTGGCCGGAAATCACGGCTGGCCACCGGCAGCGCAACCATCAGCAGCAGCGCCGCTTTAGGTCGCAATCCCTGCTCCTCCCACAGCACGACCTTGCCGCCCAAACTGATGGGGCCATACCCGGTCACTTTGCGCCTACTGCCGTTCGTTATGATGGAGTCTTGCACAGCACCCTCCAGCCGCATTTCCAGCCAGTCCAGCACCCCGAAACGCAACAACGCGGAGGGGTAAGCATGAAGCTTCGCATCAAATCCCTGCGTTGAATTTTTCTGAAACTGATAGCCTATTTCCAACTGAACACTGCGCCCGGGTACCAGTTTGACGGACTCAGTCTGGTCCGGCCTTTCGGTCTGTATTTTGCCAGCCGCCTCCTGCGCCTGCACAACCTGTGGCAGACAGACGGCAGTCAGCAATAGCAACAGACCGTGAACTATAGTAGTAGCTGTTTTTCTCATGCCAAATAGGTTTATCCTAATGCTGCACCTTATACGCTGCTACCTGGAATGAAGAGAGGTTAAGGTATAAAATACCGCTTTATACTAAGTGTATGGGTATTTTTACTAAAAAATATGCTGCTGACCATTTTTGGGTCAGGCATAACTTCCCTGCTGTAGCAATGCTGAAAATTGATTGGCGCTAAAAGTAGAATGCGAGAGGAAGAAATAGGGCTAGTGAAAAAAAGGAAGCCGGTTCCAACCGCCTGCAAGCTTTAGCAGATACCGGCTCTCCTCTAAACATAAATACGCTGCAAACAGCACCCCCTGTAAGCAGCGTATTCATGTTCATTATAAAAACAGCTTGTGATGGAAACAGCAAAGTCAGAATTTACTTCTGTATGCTTTACTGGAGGTGACTCAACCAACCGAAAATCACCTGCTCCAACGCTA
>NZ_JSYF01000450.1:0-7644 GCF_054824225.1 Pontibacter sp. HJ8 | reverse complement strand
TTCTCCCGTTGGTCGAAATGACAACAAGAAGTCGAACAGAAAAGAAGAACAGGTATAGAAAGGTATAGCTGCTGACAGGTATAGCAGACATCCTTACAACCCAACGTGCAGATTCAGAGCGCCAGGTTTCCGCTCGTAGACCGCAACCCACAAAAGCATGCGGCCAATAGATTTGATGCAAAGGAAGAAAACTTCATCAAAGCTAGGCACAAGGTATACGACTCCCCGCAGCAACCTCACAGCCTCAAAGTAAAAGTATTATAACAGGTATAGCGGGCTGCCGGATCTGACACCAAGGGTAAAAAGCAAAAGAGCCGGGTAAAGTACCCGGCTCTTTCAGCTTTAAAACCCTAATAGTTTATTGTTTAAGTAATTTGAAATGATTCTGGAAGTCTCCCATGCGGGTAGAGATGATGTAGATACCGCGTGGCAGTGTCGGATCCAGGGTAAGTTTTTCGATGTTGGCACCTTTCTCCACCCGGATGGTACGTTGCACCAGCTGCTGCCCCGTCGCGTTGGTTACCGTCACCAGTACATCGCCTTCCACTTCCGCATCTATGCTCAGCTCGATCTCTGACTGGAATGGGTTCGGATACGCTTTCACCTTGTTGGCTACCACTGCACCGAACTGTACGGCCTTGGTGCTGAAGTATTCGAAGGCGCCATCCAGGTCTACCTGCTTGAGCCTGTAGTAGCGTGTGCCATACTTGCCATTCTCCTTGTCGACGAAGGTATAGACCTGCTTCATGCTCGAGTTTCCGTTGAGCGATTCCACAAAACCCAGGCTTCTGAAGTTCTTTGCATCCGTGGATACCTGTACTTCAAAACCTTTGCTGTCCTGTTCAGAAGCCGTTGCCCACTCCATTGCTACATCGTTGCCACGCTTTTCGGCTTTGAAGTAGATGAGCTCGACCGGAAGCGGGATGATTTCGCCAGGAACAAACTGTACCAGCTGGCACATTCCGTCTGTCAGTGAAACCTCAGCAACAATTTCTGTTCCTTGAGGAAAGCCGGAGACAGTGATGGTCTCAGATGTTCCGCGGGCATGCAATCTAAAGTCTGTATCCCCTGGTTCTTTGACATACCAGCTGTATGTTGCGCCTGCCGGAATCGTAGTTTCAGGAATAGTAGTCTCTGGTAAAGCTCTCAACTCCCACTTGTCTGGCCCCACCCACTTATAAGCCATGTCGCCGATAACATTTGTTTCTGCCTTGGTATCAGTCACCGTTACGCTGCCTACAGATGGATTTACGCAGGTGGTCGTGTTATTTACTCCTCTCACTGTGTATGACCCTGCAGGTACATTAGCTATACTACGGGTACTGCCCGTTCCAACGAAGGCCCCCAGTGACTTACTTCCATCAAACAACTCATAGGCCACTCCGCTTTCCGGATTTTGCAGGATGATGTCAGCACCATCACTTGATAAGGAGCAGTACGAAGGGTTGTTGAATGTTCTGTTTGCCAAAGGCAACGGGGTAATGGTAACTACTGCATTGCCCATGCTTTGAGGACAGGCAGCCACGGTTCCCGGTGTAGGAATTGTAGTAGCAAGAACTGAGTATGTGCCTGCTTCCGTCTGGTTTCCAAAAGGTATAGCCTGTCCGTCAGAGCCAATAACCGCTAGCCCTACATTGCTTGTTACACCATTTACTGTCCTTTGCAGCTGATACCTAACGTTACTCTGAGAGCTGGTTAATGTCACCGGAACACCTGCTCCACCTGCGCAATAAGCTCCCCCGTCTCCTACGGTTAGGGTTTGCACCAAAGGCAGAGGCGTTATAACCACATTGACTGAGCCAAAGCTCAAGCAGGCTGTGGTACCTATAGCAGCCAGGGCGTCTACGGTGTATTCACCGGCCACAGTTTGATCACCGAAGCTCAGGGACGCTCCAGTACCAGCAATCGGGTTGCCAACAGGCTGACCATCACGCTTCAACTGGTAGAACACGTTTTGCTGTGAGCTTGCTAGGCTAACAGGAACGCCTGTACTGCCTGCACAATAAGCGCCTCCGCCTGCTAGTGTTTGAGGTCCTACTACCGTGATAGGTAAAATGTTGGTTATAAAACCTCTGGCGCATTTGTTGGCGTTGTTGAATTGATCTAATGCCGAGCTGAATTCAACAAACACTTTGTCTCCATCCAGGAAGCCACCACTTGGCCCTGCAGTTGGAAATTGGATTTTGTCTCCGCTGCTATAAACAGTTTCGCCTAGTTGTGATATAACTCCTCCGCGGTCCAGCATCCAGTAGAGTGTCAGCTTAATATCGCCCCAGAAGGCAAAAGCATCATTTAAATCCGCCGTCAATATAATTCCTCCTCCCGGGCAAATAGTAGTTTTATCAGACGCCAGAGCAACCTCATAGTCGACTGTAGCAGAGGTATACATCCTGTTCGTCATCTTAGATGTGATAGGCTGGGCACAACCACTATTTTTACTGGTTACCTCAACTGCATAATAATCTAAAGACGACAAGCCTGCGTTTTGAATGGTAGGAGCGTTCGGACCAAAGAAGTTGGTCCTGTTTTTAGTCCATTGGTAATTGAAGTTTGTTGCTGGCATCAGTGTACCTCCTTCCACAATTGGCTGGAAATAACGCCAGGCATTGTCGTACAAAATTTTCGGCATGCTCTCTCTGTTCGGGAAAGGATAATCCGGGTTTGTAATAGGCAATGTCAGATCACCTAATTTATTGCCGTTTGCATCCACTGCTATACCATTTGCATCTGCCAGGTAAGGATATATCACTCTGGTTACATCTTTATAAACATAAGCAGTGTACTCGGTGATCTGACCGCGGCAGGTAGGGTAAGGGTCTGCCAGGATAATGACCGTGTAGTTAGAGCGTTTCAACGTAACAGTTTTTACCTCAGAACTGCTACAGGCGTTAGCCCCCGTACCTTGAGTAACCTCGTAGCGAATGGTAATATTTTTTTCTGTAACATTACCCAACGCTTCACATGGATTCAAAGTGCCGCTTGTGCTTAACCCTGGAGTGTTTGCTGGTGACACAATGGAGAAGGTACCTCCTGTGGCTCCTGTCGGAGTAAGTGTGATGTTACCTCCATCTGAATATACCACCTGACCATCTGTTACTCCGCTAAAAGTAGCCACTGGCTTTGGATTCACCCGCACCACTACATTTTGAGGCGTACCAGTACAGCCATTGGCTGTTGTTGTGAATACATAGGTTACATTGATTGCACTAGTTGTTGTGTTCACCAGCGTTTCGTTCACATTACCTGAAACAGGGGTCGTCACGGCCGGGTTGCTGATACCTGTTACTGCTGCTCTGGTCCAGGTATAGGTCGCTCCTGGCGTCGCACTCGTAGGGGTATAGCTGAAGGCGGCGCCGCTGCAGATTGCTGTTGGGGTTAGCGTACTGCTGAGTACCGGCCTTGGGTTCACCGTAACCACCACATTCTGAGTGCTACCAGCACATCCGTTTGCCGTCGTCGTGTAGACATAGGTTACATTTATTGGATTCGCCGTTGTGTTTACCAGCGTTTCGCTCACTGCGCCTGTACCGTTGGTCACGGCAGCATTGCTGATGCCGGCAACTGCTGCCCTGGTCCAGGTATAGGTCGCTCCTGGCGTCGCACTTGTAGGGGTATAGCTAAAGGCGGTGCCACTGCAGACAGTTGCTGCAAGTGGGGTGCTCAATACAGGTCTAGGATTCACAGTTACTACCAAATTCTGGTTTGCTCCGTCGCAACCATTTGCCCGTGTGGTGATTTGATATGTCACCGTGATGGGGGCCGTACTGCTGTTATTCAATACCTCGCTGATGTCTCCAGTGCCGTTGGCTGCTGCATTTCCAGCAGATGCCGCTCTTGTCCAGGAGAAGGTGGCGTCAGGAGTAGCGCTTGTTGGGCTGTAGTTGAACGTAGCACCGCTGCATACACTCGCTGTGAGCGGGCTGCTCAGCACTGGACTTGGATTTACCGTTACCTGCACGCTTTCCGCAGTACCCGAGCAACTGTTGGCGCTGGTAGTATAACGATAAGTAACAACTTTTGGGGTAGCAGTCGTGTTTACCAGCGTTTCATTGATGCCGCCTTCCACAGGTGTGGTTACGGCCGCATTGCTGATACCTGTTACCGCTGCTCTAGTCCAGGTATAGGTCGCTCCCGCAGTTGCACTCGTAGGGGTATAGCTGAAGGCGCTGCCGCTACAAACAGCCACTGGTGTTAGCGTACTGCTCAGCTGTGGTCGTGGGTTTACCCGTACAACCACGTTTTGAGGAGGTCCGGAACAACCGTTTGTTGTCAGGGTATAGGTGTAAGTTACATCGATCGGGTTAGCCGTAGTATTGGTCAAAACATGGCTGATGCTGGCACTTGTGCTGCTAGTTGCAGAGCCACTCGCAGGCGCTGTCGTAGTAATTCCTTCGGCTTCGGCACGGACCCAATCATATCGGGTACTGCCTGCTACTGTGTTTTGTGCGGTATAGGCAAAGGTAGCTCCGCTACACACAGCGCCAGGTGTTAGCGTGCTGCTCAGCACTGGCGTTGGATTTACACGTACCACCAGGTTTTGTTGCGCACCCACACAGTCATTGCCACTGGTGGTATAGCTATAGGTAACATCAATCGGGGCAGCAGTAGTGTTGATTAGGGTCTCGTTTATACCCCCTCCACCATTCGTTACCGCTGCATTGCTGATGCCATCTACTGCAGCTCTGGTCCAGGCGAAAGTAGCGCCTGCAACACTTCCTATAGGATCAAATTCAAATAGTGTGTTGTTACAAACCGGGGTGGCGGAGGCTGGGATGTTAGTCACCTTGAGCTCTGGCTTCACTGCCACCTGAATCATGTCACTGGTAACAGAACAGCTGCCAACTGTCGCTATCCTGCGGTACCATCTGTCAGCAGTATGAATTCCAAGAGGAAGGTTAACATCCGTTGCATCTGTAATATTTGTAAACGTACTGCCGTCGGTGCTCACCTGCCACTGATAAGAAACTGTACCTAAAGTAGAGGTGGCCGTACTGCCCTCCAGGGCTTCTGGAGTGGTGCCGTAACAAACTACCTGGTCTTCGCTGTTCAGGATGTTATTGCCCACAACGGTTTCCTGCACTGTGATGTTAGCAGAAGTGGACGAGCAATTATTGGCGGTTACAACAACATAGTATTCGCCCGCTTCCGGCACAGCAATAGAACGCAGTGCTCCAACCGGTTCTGATTCACCGACTTTAAACCACTCGTAGGTAGCTCCTGTAACACTTGCAGCGGTTAGGGCAGCAGTACCCGGAGGACAAAAATACGTATTGGTGCCCTGTGTGATTGAGGCTACAGGACGTGCTGTGATTTTGACACTCACCACATTACTTGGTTTATCCAGGCAGCTTCCGGATGACACTTTGCGTCTGTAGTAGGTGGTTTTGGTAGCTGTTACAGTCTCAGTGGCCGGAGAATAGCTTGCTTCGGTATTTGCACCTACAGCCGCAGTCCAGGTGGTGGTGCCGTTCGGGCTTTGCTCCCACAGATAAGTAACATCATTCAGATCCCCACCGGAAAGAGTACCAGACAGAGTGACAATGTCGTCACCGGAACAAACCACCTGATTATCTGTCGTGATTTCGTTGTTAATAGTAGGGGTTACTTTCACCGCCACTGGTGCTGTGGTATTTTCGCAGCCTCCGGCAAATACAGTTCTTCTGTAATACATGGTGCCGGCATCGGCAGTGGAAGGAATGTAGTTTGCTGCGGTGCTTGTTGTACCAGTAGCATTTGTCCAGGGTCCATTAGCTGAAGAACTCTGTTCCCATAGGTAAGTTTTCGTGCGGATGGAGGTCCCGTCATTGTATGTTCCGCCTTCTGCAGTAGCTGTAAGCGCATCTGCTGAAGCGACAGCAGCAAGTTGACAGTAAGCTGTACCACCTGTAATTTCACCTTGTGATAGCGGCGAGGTGATGGATACTGTCACTGTAGTGGATAAATTGCTACAAACATTTGGATCTGCTGCAGTAACCCTTAGTCTATAACCTCCTGCTTCTGTAGCTGTATAGGTAGATGCTGTTGCATCAGGAATATTTATTCCATTAAAAAGCCATTGGTAGCGGTACGCCTCCTCTCCAGCTGGAGCCTCAGGAGCTTTAAGAACTACAGAACCTCCCTCACAGAATACAAGTGGTGTATCATAGGTAATGACATCAGGAGGAGTTTGGTTAACCAGAATATCAAATGAACGAGTACCAGCCACACCACATGGATTTGTAGCTTTTACAGTTATAGTTATTTTACCTGAGGCTGGTGCAACATCATTGTATCTGACAGATACCGAATTTGAATTAGGCGTCGCAGAAGTTATGGTAGCACCTTCTGATACCGTCCACTCATACGCAGTAAAGTCTGCCGGTGCGGTATATGTTCTACTGAGTCCGGTACATTCCGGACTTCTGGTACTATTGGCAATTGTGGCAGTTTCAATAGTATGGTGAACTACTACTATCTGGCTAGCCGAAGCGGCTGCAGATGGATTAGGGTTAAGTACGTTTATAGATTTATTACCTGCAGTCGCCAAATCTGATTCCAGCAATGTCATCCTTAATTCTGTAGTGCTAACGAATGTAGTAGGCCTGTTGCTGGTTCCAACGCGACCAACTGCATTGCGTGCAAAGTTGGAGCCTTTTAGAGTAATGGTCTGTTGGCCTTGGCCGATTGTGAAGCAGCCTGCAATAATTTCATCCAGCACAGGCTGTGTGCTGTTAATATTGAAAGCAGCGCTTGTGGCTGCTGTAAGTGTGCCGCTAGATGCTGTTAGCGTATAGCCAGTTCCAGATGCGTCAATGCTGTAATTTGAAAAGGTTACTACTCCGTTTGAAAAAGAGGTTGTCCCTGTTGCCAAATTACCGCCTCCTGGGTTGGTACTAATTGCAAGCACAACGCTGTTTGAAGCGTTTGTTACCGTGTTACCTGCCCAGTCCTGAACCAGCACAGTTATGGGAGCAATAGGAGCGTATATATTTGCGGTAGTAGGTTGCTGGTCAAAAGCTAATTTACGGGCACTACCATAAGTTTGAGAAATGTTGGCTACTGTCGTAGGTGAGCTAAAACCAGGTAAACTAAATCCTGTGAGTGACATTGTAACTGCGCGTGCAGGTAAGACTGTACCCGCTAATGCCTGTAATGCAACTCCATTGATTGCTATTCTATCTACCCGGTTCTCTCCAATGACTGAGACAGGTATAGTTATAGTAGTTGAGGTATAGGTTACTGTTCCTGCGGTTACATTGGGAGTTTGACCTGCCGCCGTGATTTGTGGAACAACCCCAGATTGTCTGAAAACCCATCCGCTTGGGGCAGTTAGAATAAATGAACCATTAGAGTTAGTTAAAAAATCCTTTTGGTTGCCTTCCTGTATTATAATGGGATTAAGCTCCGTAAAACCTGCCGACGGGCCTCCAACAGCTAAATCAGCCGATACAACAACCGGCTGAGGTGTAATTGCCGCGATATTTGCATATAAATACACAGAACCAGCGAGAATCATCAGGCTGGTAAAGGCAATTATGTACTTCCTATAGTGGGTAAAACCACTAAGTAATCGAGTAAAATTCTTTTCCATAAACTAAAAGGTTTGGGGTTTGGGGCGCACGCTAGTAGGGTTTGTGTGCTTGTTTTCTGTTTCAAAAAGGCAAA
>NZ_JSYF01000449.1:0-4062 GCF_054824225.1 Pontibacter sp. HJ8 | reverse complement strand
CCATTCATACTGCCGATGCCAGAATCTCTACTTTATCTGTAATCAGTTAATCCGTTTACAAAACAGGGCAGCCCGAACAGAGCTGCCCTGTTTTGTAAACGGATTTTTTTCTTTCCGATACTTAATAGTTTTAGCGGGTTAATTTCTGCTGTATAGCTAAAAACCAAAAGCCGCCAAGTTTGGGACTTGTGCGGCTTTTGGAAGTTAGTGGTAAGATGGAAATCCTTATACTACCACGTTTATAATTTTGTTAGGGACTATAATAATTTTTTTAGGTGCTTTTCCTTCAAAAAATTTAGTAATCTGCTCATCTGCCACGACAGCTTTTTCCATCTCTTCACGTGGCGTGTCGGTGGCGAAAGTTACCTTGGCCCGCATCTTCCCGTTTACTGATACCGGGTAGTCAAACGTATTCTCGACCAGGTATTTTTCCTCCCAGGCGGGGAACGGAGCGAAAGTGACACTTTCTTGGTGTCCCAGTTTCTCCCAGAGTTCTTCTGCGATGTGCGGGGCATAAGGTGCCAGCACGACCGTCAACGGATCCAGGATGGCCCGCTTATTTGTCTTGAGGGCTGTCAGCTCATTTACACAGATCATGAAGGTAGACACGGACGTGTTGAAGGAGAAACGCTCAATGTCTTCCTCAACCTTTTTGATCGTTTTGTGCAGTGATTTTAATTCAGCAGCGGTTGGCTCCTCGTCAGACACGGCAAAGTTGCCTTCGTTGTCATGGAAGAGTTTCCAGAAGCGTTTCAGAAACTTAGAAACGCCGTCCATTCCGTTGGTATTCCAGGGCTTGAACTGCTCCAGCGGTCCCAGGAACATCTCATACATACGCAGCGTATCGGCACCCTGGCGCTCCACAATGATATCCGGGTTCACCACATTGTACTTCGACTTCGACATCTTTTCGATCTCTACGCCGCAGATGTATTTGCCATCTTCTAAAATAAACTCGGCATCAGCGTTCTCGGGTCTCCAGGCTTTGAAGGCTTCCAGATCCAGTTCGTCATTTTCTACAATGTTCACATCCACGTGCAGAGCTGTCGTCTCGTACTGGTTGCGCAGGCCAAACGATACATAGGTGTTGCTGTCTTTGACCCGGTACACGAAGTTGGACCGGCCCTGGATCATACCCTGGTTGATAAGCTTTTTAAACGGTTCCTGCTCCACCACCAGACCCATGTCATACAAGAACTTGTTCCAGAAGCGGGAGTAGAGCAGGTGGCCTGTTGCGTGCTCGGCTCCCCCCATGTAGAGGTCTACATTGCGCCAGTATTCTATTTTCTCTTTTGCAGCAAAGGACGTATCGTTTTGCGGGTCCATGTAACGGTACCAGTACCAGCTAGATCCGGCCCAGCCCGGCATGGTGCTCAGCTCATACTCATAATTGTCCTGGTATTTCCAGTCCACGGCGCGTCCTAGCGGGGGCTCCCCAGTTTCAGTTGGCAGGTAGGCATCAATCTTTGGAAGCTCCAGCGGCAGCTCACTTTCATGTAATAAGTGAGGTATACCGTCTTTGAAGTAGACCGGCACCGGTTCTCCCCAATAGCGCTGGCGGCTGAACACAGCATCGCGCATCCGGTAGTTGACCTTCCCTTTGCCAACGCCGAGCTCTTCGGCTTTGGCTATACCTGCGGTGATGGCATCTTTCACTTCCAGCCCGTTCAGGAATCCGGAATTAATGATTTTGCCTTCTTTGGCAGCGTGTGCTTCTTCTTCCAGGTTGCCGCCTTCCACTACCTGCGGAATCGGCAGGTTGAAGTGCTTAGCAAAGGCATAGTCGCGGGAATCATGGCCCGGGACAGCCATAACAGCCCCCGTGCCGTAACCGGCGAGTACATAATCTGCAATCCAGATAGGAGCCCGTTCATTGGAAAGCGGGTTGATGGCATACGCCCCGGTAAAGACACCGCTCACCGTTTTTACATCGGTCATGCGTTCGCGCTCAGACCGGTTTTTGGCTACGTTTACATAAGCATCCACAGCAGCACGTTGTTCCGCTGTCGTGATCTGTGCCACGAGCTCATGCTCGGGCGCCAATACTACGAAAGAAGCACCAAAAATCGTATCGATCCGGGTCGTGAACACCCTGATCTTTTCTGTTGCCCCTTCCACCGCAAAATCAAGTTCGGCACCAACAGATTTGCCGATCCAGTTGCGCTGCATTTCCTTTACCTGCTCCGGCCAGTCGATCTCTTCGAGACCCTGCAACAGGCGTTCGGCATAAGCTGTGATGCGCATCATCCACTGGCGCATCAGTTTGCGCTCTACCGGGTAGCCACCACGTTCAGATAAGCCATCCTTTACTTCATCGTTGGCGAGCACCGTACCGAGGGCAGGGCACCAGTTCACAACGGCATCGGCTACATAGGTCAACCTGTACTTGAGCAACAGGTGTGCTCTTTCCTGGTCGTTCATTCCCTGCCATTCTTCGGATGTGAAGGAAGGAGTGTCCTCGTCGCAGGCAGCGTTTATATTTGTATTGCCACTTTTCTCGAAGGCTGCGATCAGATCAGCAATGGGTTCTGCTTTGTCGGTGTCATAGTTGTAGTAGCTGTTGAAGAGCTGCATAAAGATCCACTGCGTCCACTTGTAGTAGCCTGGATCAGAAGTACGCACTTCGCGTTCCCATTCATACGAGAAGCCGATGTTCTTCAATTGCTCGATATAGCGCTGGATGTTCTGCTCCGTGGTGATGGCCGGGTGCTGGCCGGTTTGAATGGCGTATTGCTCTGCAGGCAAACCGAAGGCGTCAAAGCCCATCGGGTGCAATACATTAAAGCCTTTGGAACGTTTGTAGCGACTTACGATATCAGATGCGATATAGCCAAGCGGGTGTCCCACATGCAGTCCTGCGCCGGATGGATAAGGGAACATGTCCAGCACATAGAATTTTGGCTTATCTGTATTTTCGGTGGCTTTAAACGTCTGGTTCTCTTGCCAGTAACGTTGCCATTTCTTCTCAATCTGGTTGAAATTATACTCTGACATCTGTTTCGTCTTAATCTCTGAATCTTTCTGAAACCGCTAATATACTCAATGAACGGCTAATTGTTGATTGTTGCATGTTGATTGTTTCGTGTTCGGTGGTTACATGGTTAAATGGCTGTATTGATTATCTGCTGTAAGGTTGGTGGTATACTTTTAAATGACACGTGCCGTAAACAACAAGTAAGCCATCAAACAATTTAACAATCAATAGCTACCTTTGCCGCCAGAAGCTTTAAACAATTCGTCATGGAAAAATACGACCTGCTGGATGTGCCGCACCTGATCTATGTCATGGACCCGATGTGCTCCTGGTGTTACGGGTTTGCGCCTGTCCTGCATAAATTGAAAAAGGAGCAGGAGGGGAAGCTGAATTTTAAGCTGGTGCTGGGTGGTCTAAGGCCGGGAATGGTAGAACCGATGGAGGAGAAAACAAAAGAATATCTCCGGAAACACTGGGAGGAAGTAGAAAAAGCCACGGAGCAGCCCTTCGATTTCGACTTTTTCAAGCGTGAAAATTTTGTTTACGACACCGAACCGGCCTGCCGGGCAGTGGTAACCATGCGCTACCTGCAACCTGAAAAAGAGCTGGAAATGGCCGAAGAGGTGCAGCGGGCCTTTTATGCCCGCAACAATGACGTAACCAAGCCGGAGGTACTGGCCGAGATTGCCTTTAAACTCGGGGTGGAAGAAGAGACTTTTCTAGAAAAATTCATCTCCGAGGAGATGAAAGAAAAAACAGGACAGGACTTTGTCATCGCCCGTCATCTGCAGGCCAATGCTTTCCCGAGCGTATACCTGCTCAATGGCCACCATGTGCATCTGCTGAGCCGGGGCTATCGCCTGTATGATGCACTCAAGGCCCGTATGGAGGAAGCCTTGAAGGCTTCGCCACAATAAAAACTTAGGTATAATCGAAGGAAAACCAGCTGATAAAATCATCAGCTGGTTTTTTTTTGCTTTAAATAGCTGCATTACGTACATATTTCCTGCTGCCGGTTGGTAGCAAAGCCACATTTTAAGGATTCGTTCTAAGCTTTCGTAACATAGCCTTGTGACTTGAAAACTGCC
>NZ_JSYF01000448.1:0-2698 GCF_054824225.1 Pontibacter sp. HJ8 | reverse complement strand
TTATTTTGAGTCAAAACCCCACCCATCAAGGTAGCCTGCTGCTGCGCATACTGCGCCAGCGCATCTGCATTCAGAACTGCCGACTCGGCATCAAAATGCATGCGGTAAGCCGGGGGCGGGAGTACCTGTACAGCTTCAGGGGAAATGAGCTGGTGGAAATCATGCTGGCGCAACCAGGCTGGTAATTTTCGGACACCCGGTGCTCGTCCCGGCGCCGGCTCTTTTAAACCCAGGTTCGAAGGGAACTCTAAAATCGTAACGGGCTTCATCCGAATGGTATTTTCATTAAGTAGGGAACGTATGGATCATTTGTTACCTGGAACAGGGTGAGGTGAACCAGCCTGGTGCTCTGCCAGCCACCGCATACGGTAAGCGTTCATAGCCGTTATACCCAGCTTGTGGAGGAGGCGGTAGTTGACAACGGCCCCGATCGGTGCACCAATGATAGGGATCAGCTGCGCCATTTTTGCCAGATCAATGTAATCCCGGTACTCCTGCTGGAACGTGCGCCAGTCGAAGTCGTGAATGTCTTCGGGCAGATGCCGCACCTGTTCCTCCCATTTTTCGATGTGCAGGTATACCTGGCGGCGCTGCTCCTGGCTGCTGAAGGCCAACTGGAAGATGTGAAGCAGGTATACCCGTTCCCGGTAGTCCTCGGCCGAGTAACCGTAGAGCGCTGCTATCTCGAAGAGCATTTTGAGTTTGAGGCCCAGAAGCAACGGAAAATCTGCGAAGCTCAGCAGAATGCCTCCTGCTCCGGTGATACCTCCTTCCGCTGCTCCTGCTTTTCTGTAAAAGTTGATTCGCTCCTGCACCAGGGCTTCGGTCAGCTGCAGGCTGGTAAACGGGTAGGGCTTTCGGGTAGTCAGCTCCGAACCAAACAGTACTGCCCGCACCATTTGCTTGATGGTAGCGGTGATGGCAGCATGTACTTTTTCGGGAATATAGCTGTTGAGCTTCACCTGCATTCGTTTGGCTAGTTTGTTGGCAAAGCTGGGTGCGCCCAGCATTTGGTGCTGCCAGGTTCTCAGTTCCCGGATGGCGTGTTCTTCATAGGGAGTCATCGGCGCGGATCAGCCTTGCAGCTGCAGTGAATGGAGTGATCAATCATATAAGTCTATACCTGTACGGCAGATTTGGGTTTATGCTGCTGCACCGAAGATAAGCTTTTGCGGGAAAAGGTAGTATAACCACGGGCGGTAAAGTAGGGGAGGTATAAAAAAGACAACCACAGCAAAGGGAGCTGTGGCTGTCTTTTTTATCGAAGTTTATAGGTTGTGTTAGTCTTTCTCGGTGTTCTGCTCGTTGTCCGTTCTGTTCTGGGGCGTATAGTTGTTGGCGCCTTTGTCGCCTACAGCGTCCCGGTACAGGCTGTTGGAAGTGCCGGTGTCCTTTGCTTTGTCCGGCTTATCCAGTTCGGTTTCCTTCTTATTTTTGGCCAGTCCTTTATTTTCTTTCTCGTTTTTCATAGGTTATGGATTTAAATTTATGCGTTTCCCTGTTCATCCTGTTTCCGTTGCGTGCCTTCGGGCTTGGTGCCGACGCGGTCACTTTGCCAGCCTTAGCCCTGCTGCGGTTTGTTCTGCTTATTTACGCGGGGTTGCTGCTCCCCCGATGAAGCAGAACTGCCGCTCGAATTGGGGTTATTCACTGCATTAGCAGATTGGTTAGAAGTTTTCATAGCAGGCTTGCCTCCTTTTTTGCCGGCCTCAAATGATTGCTCAGGATTACTGTTTGATTCGTGGTGCTTTCGCTGATCTTTCTGCTCTTTCATGGCTTTCCTTCTTTAAGTTGTTGTCAGTCCACAAATTGTCCTGCACTATGTGTACGGTGCCCCTGGGCACTGGTTGGAGCGGCAGGGCTGAAGCTGAAAAACCCACAGCGGATGCCATGGGCTTTTCAGTGCTTCAACATATTTTAATCAGGCCAGCCTACGAATTGCTTCGTCCGCTGCCAGAACCCCGGTTTCCGGAATTTTTGTTACCTGACGAGGAGTCATCGTTTTTATGGCTTTGGCTGCCGGCTTTTGCGTGTCCCTGCGGATCACCGTGCCAGCCGCGTCCTTGTCCCTGGCCGCTGCTCTTGGCTTGTGTCTGGCTGCCTTGTGAGGAGCTCTTGTTGCTGGTAGAAGATGAGCCGGAACTCTTGCTGCCTTGTCTTCCGGCTTCGGAATGTCCTTCGGAGTCACCATGCCAACCCTGGCCCTGGTTGCTGCTGCTGGCCTGCGATTGCTGGCCACTCTTAGACATCGGTGAATTTTGCTGTGAGGCTGAACCTTGTTTCTGATTCGACTGGTTCATATTGTTCGAACGATTGTTCTGATCTTGCTCATTGTTGCGTTTCATAGCTTACGTTTTTTAATGGAACATACACCCCACATGTTGCAGGGATGTTCTGTTTTACGGTTTAAGTTCTTAACGGTTAATGATTTGGAAGGACAGCAAGCGGGGCGATCATAGCATTATTCCCTACAAAAATTCTGAATAGGTATATAGTGCTATGAAAGTATAACAACAGGTGTATGTAATTATATAATAGCTGTTTGCCCGCTTATAAAAGCGCGAATCGGGGAAAAGGCTGCTGGCATTAATCAGGGATGAACCCTGGCGATAAGAGCCGAAAAAAAATTAAGCCGGTACAGGTATAGCCTTCCTGCAATAAATGACAACAGGCTTCTGATGCCTGTCGGTCGTGAAAA
>NZ_JSYF01000447.1:0-8966 GCF_054824225.1 Pontibacter sp. HJ8 | reverse complement strand
ATCCGCGATCTGACAACACGAGGTTCAACTACCGATACCAAACGCTTGCAGGAGCTGCGCGGTCTTAACCAAAGTCACGCCATGCCAGTATACTTTTGCTGACCAAAGCAAACGGTATACCATGGAACAGCGGAAGATTTATATTGGTACTTCGGGGTGGCACTACAGACACTGGGTGGGCACCTTTTATCCACCGGATCTCAAATCAAAGGACTTCACCAACTACTACCTCCAGTACTTCCGAACTGTCGAGATCAACAACTCTTTTTACAAGTTACCCTCGGCCGAAACCTTTGCAAACTGGCGTGCCTCCGTGCCCGATGATTTTGTGTATGCCGTCAAAGGCAGCCGCTTTATCACGCACATGAAAAAGCTAAAGTATCCGCAGGAGAGTATACAGCGCTTCTTTGAGAATGTGAATGCGCTGGAAGAGAAACTGGGGCCGATCCTGTTTCAGCTGCCTCCCGGCTGGAGCGTGAAAGAAGAGCGGCTCGCGGCTTTCCTGGCGGTGCTGCCACCTTACTACCGCTATACCTTCGAGTTCAGGCATCCGAGTTGGTACACGCCTGCCATACTGGACCTGCTGCGCAGGTATAACGCGGCCTTCTGCATCTACGAGCTGGAGTATCATATGTCGCCGCTGGAAGTGACGGCCGATTTTGTGTATGTGCGCCTACACGGACCAGAGACAAAGTATGCCGGCAGCTACTCCGAAGAGGCGCTGAATAACTGGGCTGACAAATGCCTGGAATGGCAGCAGCAAAGGCTGGATGTGTATGTATATTTTGATAACGACCAGCTGGGCTATGCGGCCTTCAATGCGAAGCGGCTGCAGGAACTGGTGAGCGAAAAGCAACCGGCAACTGGGTGACCAATTTCTGCTTCTGAACACCAAAAGAAGTTATTTTTAACTTTTTAGTGTTATGATGAAGAATAGCAAAAATTACTATGTAAGCTTAGCTGGTGCCAGTATCTTTGCTGAACCAACTTTGTTGAACACAAACCAAGTTTAAATGGAAAGAATAACCACCGATATATGTATAGTTGGGGCAGGCCCGGTAGGCCTGTTCGCCGTGTTTGAGGCGGGCTTGCTGAAGATGCGTTGCCACGTTGTAGATGCCCTTCCGGTAGTAGGAGGCCAGCTGGCTGAGATATACCCCAAAAAACCGATTTATGATATTCCCGGTTTCCCGTCCATTCTGGCAGGCGACCTGGTAGAGAACCTGATGAAGCAGATCGAGCCTTTCCACCCTTCGTTCACACTGGGCGAGCGGGTAGAAGAGTTGCAGAAACAGGAAGATGGCTCCTTTGTAGTGATTACCTCCGAAGGCACTGAGATTGCCTGTAAGGTAGTGGTGATAGCTGGTGGCCTCGGCTCCTTTGAGCCACGCAAACCGGCCATCGAAAGCCTGGAAAGTTTTGAAGGCAAAGGCGTGACGTATATGGTGCGTGATCCGGAACTGTTCCGCAGCAAGCGAATCGTACTGGCCGGTGGCGGTGACTCCGCCCTTGACTGGACCATATACCTGGCTGGCCTGGCCGAAGAGCTGACGCTCATACACCGTGGCTCTACCTTCCGGGGCGCGCCCGAATCAGCTGAGAAGGTGCTGAGCCTGGCCGAAGAAGGCCATATCAAGCTGCTGTTGAAGTCGAATGTGACCAACGTGAACGGCAACGGCAAACTGGACTCGGTAACCGTGCTGATCGACAAAGAAACCGAACACCAGATCGAAGTGGATTACTTTATCCCGCTGTTCGGGCTGGTACCGAAACTAGGTCCGCTGGAAAACTGGGGACTGGAGCTGGAAAAAGGCGCCATCGTGGTCAACACGCTCGACTACTCGACCAACATCCCCGGCATCTACGCCATCGGGGACATCAATACTTATCCGGGTAAGCTGAAGCTGATCCTGTGCGGATTCCATGAGTCGGCCCTGATGGCGCAAAGCGCTTACAACCGCATTTACCCGGACAAGAAGTTCGTGCTGAAGTATACCACCGTAAACGGCATACAGGAGCTAACGTAATGGAGGACACCATCAACATTCATGTGGAGTTGCCAGACGGCAGCCGCGTGACACTGGAAGCACCCACGGATATGGGTCTATCGGTAATGGAAGTGATGAAGGCCAACGAGCTGAATGTGCCTGCTATCTGTGGCGGTATGGCGATCTGCGCCACCTGCCACGTGGAGGTGCTGGAAAGCGGCGAACTGCCTGAGCCAAATGACGATGAAGCCTATATGCTGGAGACGTTGCCGCATGCTACGTATAGCAGCCGCCTCTCCTGCCAGCTACGCATCTCCCCCGACATGGACGGGATGGTCGTACGTTTGATGCCGGAAGCGTAAGCTGTACTTTTTACCTGAAAATTTGAAAGCCATACCTGCAAAGGGTATGGCTTTTTTTGTTTGATTTGATACTGCTGTTTGCTAATTTAAGAACGTCTCTATATACTACCCTACAAGTTCCACTAGTACTAACCAGTATAATAAGTAATGGAAAAGATAAAAATTTCTACAGCTCAGTTTGAGAACAGAAGCGCTGATAAGGACTATAATCTTTCAGTTATTGAACTCCTCTCCAGAAAAGCTTCGCTAGAAGGCTCGCAGGCTATTGCTTTCCACGAATGCTCCATTACCGGTTATACCTTTGCACGCCATCTATCGAAGGAACAATTGCTGAAGGTAGCTGAATTTATCCCTGACGGAGAAAGCGTGAACAGGCTGACAGAAATAGCTAAAAACTACAACATGGTAATTTTGGCCGGTCTTTTTGAGAAGGATGTAGAGGATAACATTTACAAGGCTTATGTCTGTGTAGATAAAAACGGCTTGGTAGCTAAGTATAGAAAGCTACATCCTTTTATCAATCCGCATATTACTCCTGGTGATCAGTACTGCGTCTTTGATCTTTTTGGCTGGAAGTGCGGCATCCTGATATGTTACGACAATAACATCATTGAAAATGTGCGGGCTACTACACTTTTGGGTGCTGATATTATTTTTATGCCGCATGTAACAATGTGCACCCCTTCCACCCGGCCGGGGGCAGGTTTTGTATCACCAGAGCTCTGGGAAAACAGAGAAAACGACCCTACCTCCTTACGCCTGGAATTTGATGGCATGAAAGGCCGTGGCTGGTTAATGAAATGGCTGCCGTCCCGGGCTTACGACAATGGTATTTATGCTGTTTTTTCGAATCCTATCGGTATGGATGACGACCAGTTGAAAAACGGATGCTCCATGATCATCGATCCTTTTGGAGACATAGTAGGGGAATGCCGCGCTTTGGGAGATGACCTGGTCACAGTCACTTTAACTCCTGAAAAACTGACTCAGGCTGGCGGGTACAGATACTTAAAAGCCAGAAGACCAGAGTTGTACAAAGACATCATTGGCCAGGTCCATCATTCAGAACAAAAAGTTGCCTGGTTGAATAATGGCAAAAAGTAATAAAGCCAGCAGTTAATGGAGCACGTGGGTAGAGCAGTGGCTACACTCTCTACCCACGTGCCTACCAGGAGAAACTCTATTCATTCAACTATAAACTCACAGGATCCGCGTCTGCCAATCTCAGCTCTTGCGCTTTCTGAATGCATACCTGTCTTTCATTTAGAACATATCAACCCAAATATTAGATTCGTGGCGAAAGCTGGTACCTGATTTCTGCTATTTTATCAATTAGTCTGATAATTTGAGGAACAGTTTAGCGGCCAGTTCAAAGCTGACACCTACGCAAGGTGTTTCTTTCCTTCCGAAAAAGGCTGGTGTGAAAATAAGTGCCACCCCACACGCTTTCAAACATTCCTTCGCCACGCACCTCTTGGAGCAAGACACGGACCTGCGCTACATCCAAGCCCTGTTTGTGTTAACCCATAAATATTCAAAAACTACATCCACCAACCAAGTGCAGCCTTTATACTCGGCTATGTCTCGTTCATCGGCTGCACAAGGACGTTAGTTCTCATTTCCGCACACCACACTGCGACAACAAAACTGAAGAAATTATTCAAAAATGCCCGACAAAGAATACATTAAAAACTTACGAACTCCAACTAAAGATAACCCATTGAGGATCTTAGTTAGTGCCTGTTTGATAGGTATAAAATGTGGTGTGAACGGTGACAATTACGGAGAGTATCCGAGTGTTTTAAAATTATCGGAGTTTGAAAATGTAAAGCTGATCTCATTCTGCCCGGAAGATTTTTCATTCGGAACACCAAGAGAGATGTGTGACATCTATGGTGGTAATGGACTGGACGTTCTGGAAGGAAGAGCTAAAGTACTGACCACTTCCGGTATAGATTGGACAGAAGGAATGATCCGGGCTTCTGAAAAAATGCTTCAGGTAGCGATAGAAAACCAGGTCGAATTAGGCTTGATGATGGATGTTAGTGCGGCTTGCGGCAACCATGTCATTTACGACGGCAACAGGTATGCAGAAAACAAGAAATATCAGATTGGGATGGGTGTATGCGGGGCACAACTCCACAGGGCAGGTTTAAAAATTATAAGTTGGAGGAAATTTGAGTCACTGGAGATCCTGTACTCACGGATTGACCCGAACCACAAAGTTGATCCGGATGCGAAAGATTTTGACCAGAATGAGTGGTACATGGAGTATTTCAACAAATAGAAAACAAAACACCTATACTTCCTTTCCTGCTCAAGTCCCAGGTATAGCGCAGCCATCAGGTATAGAGCCTTCCGCATAAAATGAAAACGCCATACCTCTGAACAAGGTATGGCGTTTTGTTATGTAACCATTCGATCTGACTTAAGCGGGAAATTCTAGAGACTCACCTCTCCCATCACCATGAGTTGCTCCAGTGTAGGGTTCTCACTTCCGCCGGCGGGCTCCAGCGTAACCGCAAAGGCCTGGGCAGATCCGATGGCTTTCATCTGTTGCAACACATCCGTCTGACCGTTGAGTGCGATCATACCTGCATCAACGGGCTTGCCTTTATCCAGGGCCCAAAGCTGGTATTGCTTGCCAGCCGGTGGCGCTGGCAGGTTGATCCTGTCCACGTATACCTGCCGGCGCTGCGGATTCCAGTATACCAGCACATTCGCCTCCGGATGCGCCTCAACGCCCTGCAACCTGACCGACTTAAAGTCTGCATCCCGGATAATGGTCAGTGCCTCCTGCTGCTGCTCTGACTGGAGCGATACCGTGCTGAGGTTCTGGGCAAGGCGCTGTTCGGATGCAACGGCCAGTTGGAGGCGCTCCTCGGCCTGCTGCCACTTGTTGTAAAAAAGAAAGCTGAGAAATCCGGAGATCAGAAATAAAGCCACACTGGCAGCAAACATCCACTTATAAGGCGATGCTTCCCGTTGTGTTTCCGGATAGAGCGGCACTACCTGTGGCTCGCGTTCGGCAACAGGCACCTGCGTTTCCTCCTCCCCGATTCGGGAAAGAATCCTGTTCCTTAAATCCGCTCTCGGGGCTACGGCATGTAGACGCGCATAGGCTTCCAGGGCAGCACATGCCTCTTCCAGCGCCGCCCGGACTTCTGGCGAGGCCGCAGCATGCTGTTCCACTTCCTCACGCTCTGCCTGAGTAAGTCCGCCGGCTGCATACACTTCCAGAATGCCGGATGCTATGTAATCTTGGTTAGACACTCCCTTTAAATATTCTTGATAAAAACCTGACCGCGCTGCGGGCTCTTGTTTTAACTGTTCCCAGTGGTATGTCGAAGGTTTCTGCAATTTCACTTTGCGTATAGCCTTCGAAGTACATCAGGTCGATGATCTGCTTTTGCTCCGGGTTGAGTTGTGCGACAGCTTCCCGCACACCGATGTGCTCCGGGTTAAAAGCCTCCGTTACGAAACCCGCCTGCCCGTTCATCGACAAGGCCTCGTTCGAATTACTCACCCGATACGCTTTGGAGCGGACCTTGTCGATGGCCAGGTTGCGGCAGATGTTGATCATCCAGGTAAAAAGCCGTCCCTTTCCTTCGTCGTAGCTGTCAAATGACTTCCATATTTTGACGAAAGCATCCTGCAGTACATCCTCCGCTACCTCCTCCACCTTAACGATCTGCAACACCACCCCATAGAGCGTCGGACTATACATATCATATAGCACCGCCACAGCCGAGCTGTCGCGGGAACGCAATTTAGCCACAAGGGCTTCCTCACTCAACTTATGTATGGTCTGGTCAGACAATGGGTAAACAGTTATAAACAAAGCCCCTTGTGCGAGGAACCTGTTAAATGTAAGAATATTTGTCGTAAACTATACTTTCTAACTTACCCAGGTTCAAAATGTTTAAATAACGTACCCAAAAGTTTTCCGGCAACAATCCGGATAAGCCCCTAACATATCCTGAATTTAGTCCTCAAAAGGAAAATCAGTACCCTGCCGTATACCCAAAAGAAAAGAGCCACCAGAAGCGGCTCTCTTCTGCAACAACTCTCTGGTTGCAAAAACTCAGGGAAATACATGCTATACCTACTTTAAAAAGGGAAATTTTATTCGAACAGCGATACGATCGTGGCCACCTGCTCCTTTGTCAGCGGTTCGTCAAAAGCCGCTGTCGCGATATCTGCCGAATAGCCTGCTCCTACTGTTTTTACGTCGCTGATGCTACCCTGCATCACGTTGTCTTCCCCGGCATACACCGGCTGTGCACCTGCCGGCACATTGCTGTTAGCGCCTGCCCCTATGATCCAGCCCTGTGTATTGCGCATGCGCCGGATATGGGCCGCATGCCGCGCCTCTACCGAGTGTATCTGCAGTGCTACTGTGAGCACAGTATCATTGCTGATCAAATTACCTGCCTGTCCTTTGTAAGCCCGTACACCGGTGTCTTCAAACGCTTGTGCCAAAGTCAGGAAGGTCTGGTAATTGGTATTCCAGTCCGGGAAATTCTTGCCGAAATTAAAGGTCGGTTCCCCGATGGGCGTACCGTTCAGGCTCTGAATGGTGCTGCGCAGCAGGTTCACGTGTTCGGCTTCGTGCATCTGAATTTTCTGGATGGCCGCCTTGGCTGCCGCATCCGTGATCAGCCCGCTTGCGGCCAGTCCCTGGGTATAAAAGTTGCGCTCGAGGTACTCCAGTTTCAGGGCGAAGTTGAGCACCTCCAGCACCATCCCGTTGCTCTGCCCGTAGGCTTTCTGAAACACCGAGCCAAGCGCCAGCGGCAGGGCTGCCAGCGCCGCTTTCTTCCCGATACTGCCTATACCTGCAAATGCTTTGCGGCGTGAGTCCAGGCGGTTGTATACTTCCGGGTCGTATTTTTCTATGTCTTCTATTATTTTGAAAATGTTCATAGCGGGAGCCTCCTTATTTAGGTAAGTTGTTTGCTGAAATTTTTGTTTTGATGAAGGGAGCTGCTGCAGCGAGTACGTCAGCAGGCTTCATGACAGGGTCAAGCCCCTGGTTGTTGGCCGAATCGGAGAAGGTCCCGTTGGAGATCAGGTCGCGGATAACGGCAGCATGACGAGCTTCTACGGACACGATTTTGCCTGCCAGCGTCAGGAAGCCGGCATCCTCGAGGTACTGCCCGGCCCCGTTATACGCTGCCACGCCCAGGTCTTCGAAGGTGCGTGCCGTGGTCAGCACGCTGTTCTTGTCATTGAAGTTGATGGAAGAAAAATCTACATCGAGCGCAGGTATAGCCGCCGATCCCAGGGCCGCTTTCAGGAAGTCCCGGTGGATGCCTTCGTGCCCTTTCAGGTCCTGCATGATCTGCTGCTCCATCTGGCTAAGCACACCGGACGATTTGGCTACTACCTCGGTATAAAAGGCAGCTTCCAATTGCTCCAGCGCATAAGCATAGTTCAGGATACCGATATCTCCGGAGCCGAGATCAACCGCTTCCGGATCGGTAGGCATCAGTTCATCTTCGTCATCGCAGGAAGTGGTGGCCAGCAGCAGCGAGGTCGCCAGCGCAGTTGCGCCTGCATACCGGAAGAACATTCGGCGCTGTATAGGTATAATCAGGTTGCTTGCCAGCCCTTCTTCCTTCTGATCAGGCGTTTTAATTGGTTTTTCCATAATTTTTCGATTTGATGTTTTACAAGGATTTCCTTCTGAAGCCTCCTGTCGGAGTTTGCAGATTTGCGAGACTTACGAGGCAGGTATAGCAGCCGGATTGCAGGGATAGAAAATAAATTTCAGATGGAAGGAAGGGATTACCTGCTGTGGGTCGTTAACGCAGAATATTACTATCGGAAAGATTGATTTACAGGTTGTTGCCGAAAACGCAAGGTATACCCGGATCAGCTCTTGAAAAGCCACTGTGCTTTGTGAGGTATGGCTTTTTAATTTTCCAGGTATAGTGTTTCAGGTATAGGTAATCGTCTTATCTTAGCTGAAACATGTAAGGGGAATTTTGAAGGTATAAAACCTGGAACTACTCCGCATATAAAGCAGATAAGCGTAGGTTTACGTTTAGCCGGTAGTTGTATGGGATTAAAACTATGAAATGAATGACCTGATGGACTTTGCTTTAGGCTACTACGAAAAGAAAATCATACAAGAATTTGCTATAGATGATGTTGGTATCACATTGGAGAGACTTGGTGAGAAAAGCTTTGAAAAAGTAATTCCAGTAGACTTAAATAATCCAGACTTGCTCAACCAGCAAGAACTGGAAGTTGAAATAGCAGAAGTAATCAAATTCATTCAAGCTCATACTTCAAAGGATTATAATAAGCGCCCCATTTGGTTCAAGACAAACATTATTGACCAAGCTGTGAATGATTATGTTGGAATTGGGCTGTTGAATATTGATGGGCCTTGGTTAAAGCATATAATTTGTTCTCTCAGTTTCGATAGAGCCGACCAAAGCGGAGACACTTTACTGACAGTATTTGATAATGATTTTCAATGGGCAATCAACTTCGAACTATCGCAGGATAACAATTGCTTGACTGTACAAAAATTTGAAAAATAACCCCATACAACAAAGTATAGCATCTATGCTTCGGCTGACGCCTTGCCATTTGCTATACCAGC
>NZ_JSYF01000446.1:0-11238 GCF_054824225.1 Pontibacter sp. HJ8 | reverse complement strand
CTATACCTGTAATGTCCAAGGTATAGATTGTCTCTTCGGACAAAAGGCCGTGATCGTTAAGATTCCATCCGGCAACAACGGAAGGCAAAGTAGCAGCTCCAAATAGTATTAAGCCAACCTTTCTGAAGTAATGAGGAAATAGTTGTATTTTCAGATCGTATAAATTTCAAAGCCCGCTATACTACATCTGCTGAAAGCTTTATCTATATTGGTTCAACAAATCCAAAGCCTATGCGCCTGAAATCTACTCCTCTACTTTGCCTGCTGCTCATTCTTTTAGTGCTGACTAACTGCAGTCCTAAAGCTGAAAAAGCTGCGACAACCACAAGCCAGTTTGAGATAGAGGAAACCACGATCGCGGGCATTCACCAGGCTTTCCGGGAAGGGACCTGTACCTGCGAACAGCTGGTAGCCACCTACCTGGAGCGTATCGAAACCTATGACCAGCCCACCCGGCTCAACGCCATTGTCGTGACCAATTCCGAAGCACTTGCAGCCGCCAGAGCGCTCGACGAAGAATACCGGAAAACAAAGAAGCTTCGCAAGCTGCATTGCATACCGCTTATCGTTAAGGACAATTATAATACAGTGGGTTTGCAGACAGCAGCAGGCTCGCTGGCAATGAAAGGTTTTATACCGGATGCGGATGCCTACCAGGTGCGGGTCCTGAAAGAGGCCGGCGCCATCGTGCTGGCAAAATCCAACATGGCAGAGTGGGCTTTCAGCCCGATGGTCACCATCAGTTCCATTGCCGGCGAAACCCTGAACCCCTACAACCTGGAGCACGTGCCTGCCGGTTCCAGCGGTGGAACCGCCGCTGCCGTAGCTGCCAACATGGGCACCGTTGGCCTTGGCTCCGACACGGGCAATTCTATTCGCGGGCCTTCTTCGCATAATGCACTGGTCGGCTTCCGTTCCACCCTCGGCCTCACCAGCCGCCACGGCATCGTGCCGCTCTACCTGCGCAACGATGTAGGCGGTCCCATGGCCCGCACCGTAGAAGACGCCACCAGAATCCTAGAGTTGATAGCTGGATACGACCCGGCCGATCCGGTGACAAGGTATAGCCAGGGCAAAGTGCCTCAGAACTATACCCAATTCCTGGACAAAGACGGACTGAAAGGGGCACGCATCGGCGTATTGCGTATTCTAAGCGACCATAATCCTGATCCGCAGGTGAAGGCGCTCTTCGAGCAGGCCATCGCCGATCTGAAAAAACTCGGTGCCGTGATCGTGGACCCGATCGAAATAGCGGGTTTTGACAGCCTGCGCCAAGACCAGTGGTGCGATGTCTTTCAGGAGGACATCAGCGCCTACCTGGCCGCAGCAGGTATAAATGTGCCTGTGAAGAACCTGCAGGAAATTGTGGCTTCGGGTAAGTACTCCCCCTACATCGAAGAGAACCTGAAATACTTCCTCGAGCACCAGGACAGCCAGAACAATGCCTCCCATACCTGCTCCGACCCTTTCACCGATCCGAGAAGGATTGCTTTCCGGCAGGCAATCGAGCAGGCCATGGACCGCCATCAGCTGGGTGCCATCATCTACCCGACCTGGAACAACCCACCGGCCAGAGTGGGTGATCTGAAAGGGTATAAAGGCGACAACAGCCAGATTATTGCGCCTCACACCGGGCAACCTGCCTTCACGGTTCCCATGGGCTATACCTACAATAACCTGCCTGCCGGCCTGCAGTTCCTGGGCCGTATGTTTGACGAGCCTACGCTGATCCGGTATACCTATTCTTATGAGCAGGGTACCCGGCACCGAAAGCCGCCGCTGCAGTTCAGTAAGCGGTAAACCGGTAAATAACCCTGTTGCTGTATCAGGGTATTTTTATCAATGAGTAAATCATAGACTATTGATATTTTTTGTCGTTTAATCAATAATTAACCAATAACTATAGTCTGCTGGTCTTACGCTCGTTGCTTCACTGGCCATGAAAATCAAAAAGTACTTCTGTATCGGAGTTCTCATCACGTTGAGTATTGTAGCCAAGGCGCAGGCTATTGAGATAGATAACTTTCTGCAAAACCAGATGAAGGAACACCATATACCGGCCGTTTCGGTAGCCATTATCGAGCATGGCAAAGTAGTTTTAACGAAGACCTACGGCAAAGCCAACCTCGAATACAACATCACCAACTCGGAGGGCACAGCCTTTCAACTGGCTTCGGCTACCAAGCTGCTGGCTGCCACAGCCCTCATGACGCTGGTTCAGGATGGGAAGTTAGACCTGCATATAAAGGTAAGAGCCTACCTCCCGCAGTTGCCCCAAGCCTGGGATGACATGCAAGTGATCGACCTGGTTGCGCACCAGTCAGGTATAGCCGATCTGCTTGGTCTCAAATACGAATTCAACTCTTTACAAAGCGCTTTGGATACCGCTGTAGCCCGACCCCTGGATTTTGCACCCGGCACCAAAACAGTTTATGCCGGAGGTGATTATGCGGTCGTGATGAAGCTGATAGAAACCATAACCGGTATGTCTTACCAGCAGTTTCTGAACCAAAGCCTGCTGGCAAAGCTGGGGATGAAGCATACCGTGTACAACAACATGGAACAGGATTTCATCTACCGGACCTATGATACTATACCTTACGCCGCCACGGTATACAAGTGGGATTCGGAAAAGTCTCAGCAAAGAATTTTCTCCATGCTGTTTCCTTCCTGGACCTACCCTGCCGGTGGCTTATTCGCTTCCATAGAAGACCTGTCGAAATGGGCTGTCGCACTGGATAACAACACCCTTTTGAAACCGGAGATCCAGGAGCAAATGTGGACTGCCGCTAAATTGCGCGATGGCAAAGATTCTCCGTTTGGCGTCGGCTGGATCGTGGCAGACCGCAAGGGCGAAAAGGCTACCGGCCATAGCGGAGGCCCCGCTTTGGCCGATATTGTCCGGTTACCGGACCGAAAACTGACAGCCATTGTTCTGACCAATCAACTGGAACTGCGCCCCAACCTGACCATGCAGGTAGTAGACCTCTACCTGAAGCATAAGAAATAAAGCTCCTGCTGGCAGCAGCTAAGCCCCACACATTAAGCATTTTGCCGGAATGGCTAATGGCCATGCAACCCCAAAGGCCTGGAAAGAGTCCCTACTACAAACAGCGCCTGGTCTCCGGAGTGTCTCCTATTGAACATCGGGTATACCTGGATATTTTGATGCTAAAACGATCGCTATGCCTCTACATCGCTTCTACCTCCTGATTTTCACCTTGGCTGCCTGGGCGCTGGTGTCGTGTGAGAAAACTGACCTGCCACCCGACACCTCCTCCTGTGTGGAGGCTAAAATTAAAAAGTTGAAACAGGAAGGTGTCCGGAACCCGCCTGCTTCTGTCTGGCAGTACCAGTATAACGGACAGACCGTGTACTACATACCACCTCACTGCTGCGATGCACCGGGCATTTTGTTTGACGCCAACTGCAATTACATCTGCAGCCCGGATGGTGGCTTCACCGGCCAGGGAGACGGGAAATGCAATGACTTTTTTGAAAAAAGAACCAACGAAAAGTTGATCTGGCAGGACGACAGAAAATCCTGATCCTTGCCTTTGCTAGAATCATCGGCCTAGGCTGCTATACCTTAGTTTGCCTGAGGTATAGCAGCCGTGCTGTCCATCTCTTCCAGCTAAGCCTGCGTCTTTTCCCTCAGAATGCGGGCAGTTACCAGCAATTGCCCTACGTGCCGCATGGTATGTTCGGCAGCATGAAAAAGCAGCCCATGCACGGTAGACTCCACCTGCGCCCGCCCTACCCGCCGGGTTTCTGTCAGGGTATTTTCATCGGTCTGGCGCAGCTGCTCCAGTGCCCGGTCTACCCGTTGCTCATACTGCTGCATCAGTGCGGACACCTGATCGGCAGCTTCTACCGGTTTCCCTTCTGCGTAGAGAGAGGCCAGTTGCTCATCCGTCAGGGCCTCCCCCCGCGCATAGGTAAACAAGCGATCCAGTATGCCGGCCAGGTGCTGCAGGTGGTATCCTACCGAGGCAACCCCGGCAGGCCGCTCCCAGATCAGTTCTTCCGGAAAATCCTGCATGAAACTCTGCACTTCTTCGCGGGCCTGCAGCAACGCGTGGGCTATGGGCTGGAGGAGGGGCGGCATGTCGGGCAGCGGTCCACGCAGCCAGACTTCCAGGTTTTTGGTTTGTGCCATTTTATGTTGAGTACTTGCGTTTGATGATTATTTTCGTGAGATAACTCCTGACAAACCTGTTGCTTAGCTTACGGTCACCACTACCTTTCCGCGCGTCTTATGGGTTTCAACCTGTTCATGGGCTTTGGCCATTTCACTGAAATCATACACATGCGACACGTGCGACTGCAACAGCCCCTGCCCCAGCAGGTCGGCTATTTTCGCCTGATCTTCCCCACTGGAATGCACCAGGTAGTTTTTTGCTTCAATGTTCCGCTTTTTGGCCAGCGCCTGTACCTCTTCTTTTGCACCACCCAGTATGGAGATGATCTTGCCCCCATCTTTGAGCGTTTTCAGCGATCTGCGGGTATTTTCTTCCCCCAGCGAATCCAGCACGATGTCCATGTCCATGACAACGTCCTCTACATTAAAATCATGGTAATCGATCTGTTCATCTGCTCCCATGTTCCGGAGAAAATCGTGGTTCTCGGAAGAAGCCGTACCGATCACAGTAGCCTTAAAATACTTGGCAATCTGCACGGCAAAGTGTCCGACTCCGCCCGCGGCCGCATGGATGAGCACGTGCTGCCCCGGTTGTATTTTGGCCTCATGCACCAGCACCTGCCAGGCCGTGAGAGCAGCTAAGGTGGCAGCGGCGGCCTCGTGGTGCGGCACATTGGCCGGTTTATGGGCCAGGTGCGCTTCCGGCGCGGCTACATATTCGGCGTACGCCCGGCCATGCCCCGGAAAATTGACCATCCCGAACACCTCGTCTCCCGGCTGAAAAAAGCTCACCGCCTCGCCCACAGCCACTACCTCGCCCGAAATGTCCCATCCCAGAATGACCGGGGGTGTTTCTTTGAGGGTGTTGTAAAGCGATTTTCCTTCCCGTGTTTTGGCGTCCACCGGATTGATGCTGATGGCTCTTACTTTTACCAATACCTCGTTCTTTTGAAGGGCAGGCTTTTCGATTTTTCCCAGCTGCAGGTTCTCAGGTGCACCCGGTTTCTCTAATAGGTAGGCTTTCATAGGCTTAAATATTTATCCTGATCCAAGATTATTTTAAACTGAAGCCAGGAGAAAAGGTTATGTATCTCCGGAAAGGAGGCGTGGCAGCAGACCCGGAACTTGCACCTGAAGCAGTTTCTGCTTACTATTGATTTTCGTATTTTGAACCAAAAAACAGACCAATGCCTGCATACATTATCGTTGAAATTGAGGTAACCGACCCGGCTACTTATGAGGAGTACAAAAAGTTGACGCCCGGATCCCTTGTTCCGTTTGCCGGCAGGTTCATCGTGCGCGGTGGAGCTGCGGAGCTACTGGAAGGTGATCAACAACCCAACCGCATCGTAGTGCTTGAATTCCCGACACTGGAGCAGGCCAAAGCCTGGTGGTCTTCTGAGGAATATGCACCAGCCAAGGCTTTGCGACAGAGCGCCTCAACTACGCGCATGATCGCGGTGGAAGGCTTTCAGGCCTGATCAAGGTATAGCAAACGGATGCAGGACAGCTGCTACAGCTTTCCTGCATCCCGCCGGTTCAGGTAATCCAGCACTTCATCCACGGATGCCAGGTCGCCTTTGGCGTAGTATTTTTTTATCCGGTCCATCTCCCCGGCTATCAGGTCGGCCCGGGTACCCTGCACCTGGCCTTGTGAGTGCGTCACTTCCTCCTGCCAGGGCAAGGGCTTGCCCGGCAAACTATACAGGTATAGCTGCGGATATTCCCGCATTGCCAGCGTAACGGCGGTCATGAAGGCGCGCGGCTGTTGAAAAGCGGCAGCTGTAACGACCAACGTTTTATAGTTCTGCTCCCTGGCATACCGGATGGCAGACTGCGCTTCGATGAAGGTATGCAGCAGTGGGGTATCAGCCGGTACGGGAGGCACGGGCAGCAGCTGCCCCTCCCCGATTCCCAGCTTCCCGAATTCCTCTTGCCAGGCTGCATAGCCGGGGTAGCCGCTCATGGGCGCTGTACCCAGGCAAAGTACTGTATCGGTATACCTGTTGCGCAGCAGCAGTTGTGCCGCCTCAAAAGCGGCAGCCTGGTTGTCTTCGGTCTGGCCAAAAAGAAACAGCCCATCCAGGGGCGTTGTGGGCAGGGTATCGCACAGGGTGCGGATGATGAGTGCTTCTATCATAGCTCCGCTTATACGAAAGCAGGTATAGCAGGGTGTATCCCGGCAAAAATCATTACTTTTGAGGATGTATTCAAAGATTTGGACACTCTCTTTTCTGCTCTCGTTTTTAGCTATGACAGCACAAGGCCAAGGCAAAACGGAAACACCCGCCGTGATCAAACCGGTACAACAGCAGCTCGAGGGGTATAACAAGCGCGACATCGATACCTTTGCCAGCGCCTTCAGCGATACCGTGAAGGTATACCGGCAACCGGGCGTGCTTACCTACCAGGGCAGAGACGAACTGCGCAAAAGATACGGCGCCATGTTTGCCAGCACCCCCGACCTCCACTGCGAGATCGTGAACAGGATCGTAGCAGGCGATGTGGTGATCGACCATGAAAAGGTGCAGCGAAAGAAAGGCCAGCCCCGCACCGATGCCATCGCGGTATACCGCATACAGGACGGGCTGATCGTGGAGGTAACGTTTATACCACCGCAAAACCAGTAGGCGTTCTTTTGCCATAGCAGGCAGGCGCACAGGTATAGGACTTGATTAAATTGACGATTCATGCAAAACAACATAGACAGTATCATATTTGACCTTGACGGCACGCTTTGGGATGCCGCCGATACGGTAGCAAAGGCCTGGAAAGCAGCCAAAGAACAGGTTGATTTCGAGATACAGGACATCACACCCGAAATCATCCGCTCCATTGCGGGCACCCAGCACAACCTTATTTTTCCGATGCTTTTTCCGCACCTGAGCCCCGAACAGCAAAAGGAACTGATGGAGGTAAGCGGCAAAGAAGAAATGGCCCACATCAAAAAGTATGGCGGCCAGCTGTACGACGGCCTGGAAGAAACGCTCCAATACCTGCACCCCAGGTATAAGCTTTTCATCGTGAGCAACTGCCAGGACGGCTATATTGAAGCTTTCCTGGAGCACCACAACCTGCAGACCTACTTCCGGGACCATGAATGCTCCGGCAGAACGGGCGACCCCAAGGACGTCAATATGAAGGCCATCATCAGCCGCAACAACCTCGAATCGCCTGTGTATGTGGGCGACACGCAGGGCGACGCCGATGCCGCTGCCAAAGCAGCTGTTCCTTTCATTTACGCCAGGTATGGCTACCGCGAAGTGGAGCAGTATGAGCACAGCCTGGAGCAAATCAGTGAGCTGACCACGATATTTTAAGAAGTCGCCCCGCTGCCTACCCGGAAACAGGTATGGCAGCGGGACAGGCTGATAAGGCAGGAGCCGCGTATAGTTCATTATTCATATACCGCCGTGATAGTAGAAGCATTACCAGAAGACATAGATGATATTTACAGCCTGTGGCGCATCCTGCTGGACTACCACCAGGGCCATCATCCTGTTTTCAGGTATAAGCCCGGCAGCGACCATGTGCTGAAAACAGAACTGCTCATCCGGCTCAAAGACAAAAACACGAAGGTATTTGTGTATCAGCAGGAGGACGAATGGGTAGGTATGATCATTGCCAGCCTCAAGAATGCTTCGGCCGGATTTAAGTTTACTAACAAGGGCTACATCGCCGAAACGGTTATCAAAGAAAAGTACCGGGGCAGCGGTATCGGGAAAGAACTTTTTGAAGCAGCCCGCAAGTGGCTTTCGGATAAAGGAGTGGATCACATCGAGCTGCAGGTATCCGTGCACAATCCCTCCGGCCTCAGCTTCTGGGAATCGCTGGGCTTCACCCCTTCCACACAAGTCATGGTGCTCAGCCTGCAGGAGCCGAAGCGCAAAAAGTAAATCTCAGAGCTAAAAACAGCCGTTGCCGGGCTTTTCAGCGTTTTTGCAGGGTTTCGTACGTCCTTCCGGCCTGCCTTACCAGCCCCATTTCAACGCCACTTTCCGAAGGAGTCAGGGATCGCTTGCTCCTTTACTGGAGAAGGTATTCCCTGCTAAAAATATAATCCTCCATATACTCAACTGAAGTAGCCTGCTCCCGTACCTTTTGGTAAGTGCAGTCCGCACATGACCTTCAAATTCTCAGGCTTATTTTACACTTCTACGACTATGTATAGCAGATTCACCTGGATGTCCGTAATGGCGCTCCTGCTCCTATCGCTCAGCGGCTGCGGTAAGGACGATGAAACCCCGCAACCGGACGCTTCGACTCTCAACAAACAGATCACCTTCAACATCTACACCGAAACCGATTACAGCGACTCCCGCTGGGATAATTCGAAAATGAAGCTGACCCTGAACCTGAAACGGGTAAGTAACAACCCGCACAAGGAAACCGTTGTTCTGGACACGACCATCGGCTGGATGGCTTTCAGGGATCTTCCGAAGGCGCCCGCCAAAGCTCAGTTTGTCAAAAAACTGAACAGCGTGAGCAAAGAAAATGAAGACATCGTGATCAGCATTTCGAAGCTGGTATCCATCAACGGCTACGAGAGCACCTTCAGCCACAGCCTGACGGTGGATCGGGCCAAAGAAAACGAGGTAGTAGAGGTAAAACTCTAAGCTCAGCCTAACGCAAAATGCCCCGGCAGAACGGATCCTGTCGGGGCAAACTTCCCAGGAGTTTTACTTCCAAACTCCCGCACGCTTACAATATACCTATCCAAAGCAGCCAGCCGGGACCATTTCAGGCCCTGAAGGTATGGCTATACCTTCAGGGCCTGAGTTCATACATCGTATCATATATTGTTTCGGTTCCTTCCCTGAAACCGGTGAAGCCGGAAGCTCTTGCCACTTTTTCCAGTTCTTTTTTCCTGACGTCTACACCAACCTCAATGCTTGAATCTTTCAGAGCTCCCGGCAGGCCGTGTGCTGATCTCATGCGCTGGTAATGCTCTTCTCGTATTCTGTTCTTATCCTTGGCTTCGATCACCAGCAGGACACCATCCGGTTTCAGCACCTGGTAACAACCAGCCAGCAGTTCAGGCATTGTTCCCATGTGGTGCAGGCACTCGATCAGGGTGATGAGATCGTATAGGTTCGCATGCACATGCGCATTGGTGCCGAGGTTAAAATTTACGTTCCGAATCTTCTTTTCTTTCGCCAGCAGATTGGCTCTCTCCACAGAAGACGCATACTTGTCAAACCCATAGAACCTGGAAGCCGGGAAGGCCTCTGCCAAAACTAGCGTGGAGGCTCCGTGCCGGCCACAACCCAGGTCGGCCACCGTTATACCTGCCTGCAGCTTCGAGGTCAGGCCTTCCACACCGGGCAGCCAGCTACCGAAAAGGCTGGTGAGGTACTCTGTGCTGAAAAAGCGGGAGGATGCATCTGCGTATAGGGGCTGTTCTTCAGAGTTGCTCCCGGCGTCTGAGATTTTTTGATTTTTGCTGTAATTTATTTTTGGCTTGTCGGTTTCCTTGTTTAGAAAACGCCCTCCGATGTAGAACGGGCTTTTGGAATCGGTCATCGCAATGGCATGCTCGGTGGGCAAGGTATAGGCAGCTGTGGTTGAGTTGTAGTAAATGTACCCTCTTTCTGTCTGGCTTTTGAGCCACTCTTCTACAATGCGCGCAGGCGCTGCTGAACGGAGCACCACCTCCTCAGCCGAAAGCGGTCCGGCGTAGGCCATTGCCTTGTAGAGACCAAGCTTGCTGCCCAGGTAGATCATTTTGATACTTTCTGAAGCACTCAGATCGCTGGTAATGTGATTCACAAAGTCTGACATTTTCCGGGTACTGATCTCTTTCGGTAAAATAACATTCGCTTCCATGGCCTTAGATAGTTAGTGTTTTCTGTAACGATCTGAAATTACAAGCCAGGACTGCGAAAGTATTGTATGGAACACGGAATGATTTGTCTCGATCAGAGGTTGCGACGAAGTTCCAGCGGGGTATAGCCGGTTTTGCGTTTGATGAAGTGGCTGAAGTGGGATTGGTCTTCGAAGTGCAGCACATAGGCCACCTCTGCCACGGTCAGGTCTGTACTACTCAGGAGCGCTTTTGCCTCCCGCAACAACATCGTATTGATCAGCTCATGAGGCGGATGCCCGGTGGTGCTTTTGACAACGTCTGCCAGATGCTTGGCACTGATACTTAACAAATTCGCATACTGTTGCACTTCGTGCATGTCTCGGAAGTTTTTCTCTACCAGGTGCTTGTATTCATTGGTGATCCTGACCGACCGGGATGCTTTTTCTTTGATATGGACCGTATACCTAGCCTTGTAACAGTCCCGGATGAGCAGCAGCAGAATATGCACATAGTCGCGCAGCAGTTGGTTCTTCTCGCGGGAGGGGTTCTCATTTGCCTCTATAATATTGACAAACGCCTTCTGGATCGATTCACTTTCCTTGCTGGTGAGGCTGATGACGTGTTCTGCTTCCAGGTCGAAGAATGGAAACTGCTCAGACAACGAGCTATGGAGCAATGGCTCCAGAAACTCAGATTTAAATTCGAGGCAGTACCCTTTGCAGGAAGTTATATTTTTGGAGGCATAGAGCAGATTTTCCGGCACAATGATCAGATCGTGTGGCTGCAGCCAGCGATGCTTGTCATCCAGCCGGATGTCGTGCAGTCCGTCCAACAGCAGGTATAGCAGGTTAAAGCTTCTCCTCATGGCTGGGATGCCCAGCTTTGGGTCTACTTTGCTGTGCCTCTCCTGCAGAGTTCCCGGCAGTACCATCAGGCCGGGATCATAAGTCGTGGTATCTTTATTTATTTTTCTTTCAAAAGCAGCAATTGTATCAAAGGTCAATATTTTTTGATTGGGCACTGATCAGCTTTTATCATTTCTTTACATCTTATTTCATTAAAAGAAACCTGTATTCTGACACGTACAGTATGCTTAGGCAGGCGGCACAGGATTCTAATCAGCCTTCTCCCGGGAAGGCCTGATGCGAAAGAATATCCTCAAAACGATAACAACCTGTGGCAGTTAATCGCTCAACAACAAGGCAGTTGTTTCTAAGTTATTTGCTATTAATTCCGGCTTTTTTAGTCAAGCCTCTTTTAAACAATACGTAAAACCCGGCATAATAAGTGT
>NZ_JSYF01000445.1:0-6801 GCF_054824225.1 Pontibacter sp. HJ8 | reverse complement strand
CGAGGAATATATTTTTTTTAACTTTGTTCCAGATTTGCATGCAACCTTTTGGTGCTTCAAGGAATCTTGAACATAGATAAACACCAATAATAGCTGTGATACACGCGCTACGACTAAATACAAAAACAAACAAACTTAATACTCCATCTGGAATGGCAGTGACGAAATTACTTGATGGGGAGAGGTATCTTATTCAGACAGTGGATAAGAAATTAACCTTAACAACACACCGCGTGATACAGCGGCAGCAGAACTGGTTTCTGCGCAACAGCAAGTCGATCATGCTCGAAGACATTGTCTCGTGGCAGATCAAAGCTACCGGCAAGCCCCTGTACCTTGCCGCCAGCGCCGCAACAACTTTGCTGGTCTATTTTAACGATTCCTTCGCCCTGTTTAGCGGCTTTTTCCTGATGCTATACCTCATGACCCGCCAGCATCGGATTCATATTGTGTCCCCTTATACCGTTATGGTGCTGCCTATCGAAGAAGTCGAAGAAAACCGGCTGAGCAGCATGGTCGAACTGGTACGGCAAGCGAAGCGAAACCGCATGGAGGTGCTGAAACAAAAGGAACAAGCCAGCACACCGGCATTCGAAACAACCCATCGGAAAAGCGCCTGAAGGCGCTTTTTTTGCTTATCCCCTATCACCTGCGCTTTCGTGATCACATCCTGACCAGCTTTTAATTGCTCCCAACTTTTAGAATTGATATATTTAGGGGCTTTTAACGCAATTCAGGTATGCCAACAGAAGAATTATTATATCCGGACAGAGTGAGGGACCACCAGCAAAAGATAAAGCAGGTGTTCCAGGAGGTAGGCAAGGTCGTGGTAGGACAGTCGTATATGATAAACCGGCTACTCATCGGCCTATTCACGGGCGGCCATATCCTGCTGGAAGGCGTACCGGGCCTGGCCAAAACGCTGACCATCAACTCCCTCGCCCGGGCACTGCGCCTGGACTTCCAACGCATACAGTTCACGCCCGACCTGCTCCCTGCCGACCTGATCGGCACCATGATCTACAACCAGAACGCTTCCCGCTTTGAAGTAAAAAAAGGGCCGATCTTCGCGAACCTGATCCTGGCCGACGAAGTGAACCGTTCCCCTGCCAAGGTGCAGTCCGCCCTGCTGGAGGCCATGCAGGAGAAACAGGTGACCATCGGTGAGACAACGTTCAAACTAGACCTGCCTTTCCTGGTACTGGCCACCCAAAACCCGGTGGAGCACGAGGGAACCTACCCGCTGCCCGAAGCCCAGGTAGACCGCTTTATGATGAAGGTATACATCGACTACCCCAAAAAGTCCGATGAACTGGAGATCATGCGGCGTATGGCCAACATGGCGTTTAATGACACGGTGAACAAGGTGCTTTCCAAAGAAGATATTTTTGCTATCCGCAGCGAGATCAACCAGGTGCAGATATCCGAAACGCTGGAAAAATACATCATCGAGCTGGTGTTCGCCACCCGCCGCCCGGCAGAATATGACCTCAACGAGTTTGCCGATTACATCCAGTTTGGGGTGTCGCCCCGTGCCAGCATTGCCCTGAACCGGGCTGCCAAAGCCATTGCCTACTTTGATGACCGCGATTACGTGTTGCCGGAAGATATCAAAGAAGTGGCGCACGATGTGATGAACCACCGCATCATCCTCAACTACGAAGCAGAGGCCGACGGCATCCGGACAAAAGATTTTATCGAAGCCGTACTGCGCAAAGTCCCGATCAGCTAAACTCCTGCTCTTCCCAGACACCAACGAGCCGTTGCCGGACGCAGCCGGCCAGGCATGCTATACCTTGATTTAAACTCCTTCTTCTGCGCTCCCGTAATTTTAAAACCTGTCGCCCATCTGTTAGCCCAGCTGTGAACGCGGGTTTTCTATGGTATAACAAATGAAGGTATAGGCTATGTTAAGAGGTTTATTCAGGTTCTGGATGTTAAGTAAACTGTTCGGCGGCAGAGGGAGCGCGGGCGGAAGAAGAGGAAGAGGAGGTTGTGGCGGCATGGGCTGTATCGGGCTGATCCTACTGGCGGTGCTTGCCTACTTTCTGTTCCAGTACCTGAGCGGTGGGAACACAACAGCGGACTTCTAGGGTTTGCCGCAGGCATAAAAAAGAAAAAGGCCCGCTCTTTCGAGGCGGGCCTTCGCGCAGCGTGGGAGACTAAGCCACGCTGCTAGTGATTGCAGCATCAGTTCTCACCCATACATGCGCAATCAGTGTTTTTTAGTACGCTGTAGCGTTCGGATCGAAGTTCGTCCAACCGGCAGTCCAGTCGGTCGTACCGAAGGCGCCTCTGTAAGCCACTTGTTCAAAACCAGCCAGTCCGGCAAAGTCAGCACCAGAAAGCAACTCAGAACCAGTACCCGGCAGGAAGGTTGGAACACCAGACTGCTTGAACGAGCCTTCTATTTTCGCATCGACATTGGTTGCTTTCTGCGCGTTGTTGTTGCTCGTAAACCAGGCATTGATGTCAAACTCGTTGTCCTTCACGTTAAGGGGAGTTGTAGCTGCAACGATCACGTTGTTCTTGAACTGCAGCGTGTTGTTGGTGGCATTACTTGCCGTAGCCACGCCATCCAGCAGCAAGCCTTTTGGCCAGCCTGCGATCACCGAGTTATAAACCGAGATGTTGCTGTTCCGGCGGATGTGCATACCGCTGGCATACTTAGAGTTAACGGTAGTGGTAGACGTAGCCAGTGGACCAAATAAGCTTACGTTGGAGAACTTAGCACTGGTAACCGGGCCGTTGGTGGTGCCCTTACTGTCGTTGTCTGACTCAAAACCATTTGAGCTCGATACGTCGGCCACATTCGGATCAGAAATACCTACCAGGTACTGCAGCGTGCCAGAGTAACCGTTGTCGGTATCGAACATATCGTCTACCGTCTTATAAGCGATCAGGTGTTTGGCATTGACGTTACCACCAAACCACTCGAAAGAGTCATCGCCACTGTAAGATACCTGCACGAAATCTATTTCTGTACCGCTTCCTACCCCACCGAAGGTGATGCCGTTGATCTCGTTATCCGTCTGGTATGCAATGCCGCCAAATTCCACGCGCACATACTTCAGCACACCCGAGTTATCATCGGCTTTGCTGCCACCATACATTCTGTCCACGCCGCCTTCGATAGCTGCAGCGCTACCCAGGTTTACCGGCGCGTTTCCAAGGATGATCAGGCCACCCCAGTCACCGGCCTTACGGGCTCCTGGTGCTTCATTGGAAGTAAAAACAATTGGCTTTTCAGCTGTACCGCGGGCAATGATCTGAGCACCGCGCTCAATGATCAGGGAGCCTTTTGTAGTCTTATCGCCTTTGATGATGGTGCCTGGCTCTATGGTTAGTTTGGCAGGAGCCTGCACGTATACAAATCCTTTCAACAGGTACTTCTTATCCGCTTTCAGCGTCATGTCAGAAGAAATATTGCCGGTTAACTCTACAACACCGGTAGTCTGATCGATCGGTGTTACCGTGTCGCTGTCGTTATCGTCGTCGCAGGATACGGTGGCTACACCTAAAAGAGCCAGCAATAGGAATGTGCTTACTTTTTTCATCTTTTTCTTGGTTATAGGTTGTTGTCTTGTTTGATTATGGTTGATTAGAACTTGTAGTTAACTCCGATGGTGGAGTAGCTGCCGCGGCGGAATGTCGTGTAATCATCATCCACGCTGTTGATCCTGGCGTCGTTGTTGGAGTCCTGCACGAGTCTTATTTTTTGATTGAGGATGTCCTGGATACCGGCCTTCAGTTCCAGGTGGCGGCCGATGCCTTTGGTAATAGACAGATCCAGCACGTTGCGTGGCATTTCGTACACCGACGGCGCGTCGTTGTCGCCTACCGCGAAAATGCGCTTGCCGATCACGTTGTAAAGCAGGTTCACCTGCAGGTCTTTCTCATCATCCTGGTAGTAGACTCCGGCATTCACGATGAAAGGAGACTGACCGTACATGGCTCTTTCTTTTGCCTGGTTCTCAGCCTTTTCGCCAAGGTTGATTTTGCTGTCGATCAGGGAGGCGTTCAGCACCAAGCTCATGTTCTGGATCAGGCGGCGGTTCGAGAGATTCAGGAACGATTTGCGTATCTCTGTTTCGATACCGTAGCTCTGGGCGCTCTCGGCATTATTCGTTTCGAAGATAGAATTACTCGAAGAAGGCAGAATATAGGTTTCAATCGGGTTTTTGAAGTACTTGTAAAACGCTCCGAAGGAGATAATTTCGGTTGGGTTCGGATAGAATTCATAACGCAGGTCCACGTTGTGGATGGTCGCTGTCGTTACATCCTCGTTGCCCTGTATCTCGGCATTCATCTGGAAGTCGTAGTAAGCAAACGGTGCCAGTTCCCGGAACTCCGGCCGGTTCACGCTCACGCTGTAGCCGCCACGCAGCAGGGCGCGCTGGGTCAGGTTATACGTAGCGTTCAGCGACGGCAGGAAACTGGTGATCGGGTTGTCTACTTTTACCGGTACTCCGCCAAAGCGGGTGGTTTCCAGTTGCTGGCGGTTATACTCTACCCGCACGCCGCCCGAAAGATTGAGCTTGTCCTGCACCGGAAGCGAACCTCCTACATAACCGGCTACCAACGTATTGACAGCGTCATAGCGGTCGGTTGGGTTGGTGCCTTCTTTCAGGCTGAAGCCGGTAGTCGGGTTGATATTGTCCTGTGTGAAGAGTTGCGACAGCGGCTGCGTGAGCAGACTGGTATTGAACTGAGAAGGATCGGCCACGGTATAAGCCATCCAGCGGGCGTCGAACGTTCTGTCTTTGCGCTCGGCGTACACGCCGGCCCGTATTTTCGGCTGGTTTTCTGTTAATGTATCTCCCTTGGAAAACTTGTGCTCTACCTGCGCACCTCCAATAAAGGCATTCTCATGCAGTTCGGAGTAAAACCGGCCCGCGTCGAAAGTAGAAGCTGCATAGGGAATCACCCATTCAAAAGGATTCTCGGTGCCGGCTGCACGCTGCGACCGGATTCTTCTGTAATCGGGTTCGTTGCGGTTGGTATAGTTGTAGCCGGCAGTCCAGGTATAGGTTGTTTTCTCTTCATTGCGATCATGCGTACCCTGCAGCTGGCCAGAGTAAATGGAGCGGCTTTCGTAACGCTGTGCCACGTTCTTCACGTCTACATCGTTGCTCTGCTGGTAGCCACTTCGCTCAATTACCTGGCTCTGGCCGAGTTGGTTGAACAGGTTCCGAAACTCCAGTTTATTGTTGTTATTCAGTCGGAACGACCAGTTGCTGATCACACCCAGCCGGGCATTCTGGCTATACTCCTTGTCCAGGTACTGATACTCGGTACGCTGCGACACCGGCATGCCTTCGTACCACTTGTAGTAGCGGAAACGATCGACCTCGTTGTACTGGTTGGTGTTGCTGTAGGAGATGGATGAAATATTGCTGATGTCTACATTACCCAGATCAAAGCGGCGGGTAAGACCCAGCGATAGGCGCATATCGGGCACAGCACCTGCCTCTTTCAGCCCCCAGTTATTGCTCAGTTTTCGTGCTACATTGGTAAGTTCACTATTGCTCACGCTGTTCAAATTTCCTGGAAATGAGGAAGGCAGTGCGCGGGTTCCGTCATCGAAGCCCAGGAAGTCTGTTTTGCCGCCGTTGTAGGTCTTGAAGTTCTGGAAGGTAGTGCCGCTCCGATACCCCCCTGTTATACCCAGGCTGGTGGTGTTTTCGTCTGCAAAGTTTTTGGTATAGATCTTAATCACACCGCCGCCAAACTCGCCCGGCAGTTCCGGAGAACCCGACTTGAACACCAGGATACGGTCCAGCACGCTGGTAGGCACTACATCAAAAGAGAAAGCACGGGAGTCGGTCTCTGTACTTGGCGTGAGTGCGTCGTTGAGCATAACCGTGTTGTAGCGCTCGCTCAGGCCGCGTATCATAATGTACCGGTCGTTCATCACGGTTACACCCGGTATGCGCCGCACCACCGCTGCCGCATCCCGGTCCAGTGACTTGGCGATCTGCTCTCCCGAAACGCCACTTACCACAATCTCACTCTGCTTCAGGTCTTCCATCAGCGCCATTTCGGTATTGGTTTGGCGGGTACCTACGATGGTCACGGTCTGGATCTCGGTGCTGTTCTGCTCGATCTCCACGTTCAGGGTAGTTGTTTTCCCAGGCTCGATCTTGATGTTGGTATGTTCTGTTGGCTTGTAAGAAAGCGATGTGATGGAGATCTGGTATAAGCCTGCGTCCAGCGGCAAACTATAAGTACCTTCGACATCCGTGGTGGTGCCCTTGGCAGATCCTTTGATGAATACGACAGCGCCTATAATGGCTTCGCCGCTTGTCTTGTCTGTTACTTTCCCGGATAGTGTGCCCTGTTGCGCAAAACTACAAATGGTCGTGGCCAGGATGGTGAGAATGGTGAGGATTGATTTCATTACGGTTAATAGTTCTTAGTCTCGCTGCAAAAGTAGACCAGGCCTTTTAAGCCATGATTACCGCTCTGTTATCAAACTGTTAAAGATCAGGCATCCATATTAACTCTCTGTTAAGCACTCCGGGTACTGCCCTTCTGCCACTCCTTAGTAGTATAGAAAAGGTATAAAGTAGCCCGTGGCCAAGACTAAAAACCTGCCGGGATTCCTGTTCTCTATACCTTCCTTTCATAACTGACAAGCCACCGCCTCAGCTACAACCGGGCAGGTGCTGCTAAAAATAGCCGACCACTCCCGATCGCCGCAGGAGCAGTTGATGTCTGTGCCGCCAGGTATAGCAGGATCAATAGAGGAGGTATGGCAGGTGTTGTCAGGGCGGCTTAATTGTTAACATTTTCGTAACA
>NZ_JSYF01000444.1:0-5621 GCF_054824225.1 Pontibacter sp. HJ8 | reverse complement strand
ATTTTATCCTGAAAGCCTGATTTGCAATCTTTTAAAGATGTTTAAATTGGATGAGTAATTCATCGCTCATTTTAGTGTGGTTTGACAAGAATGCAAAACGCGAACACGTGCAGCCTCTGTGTACTGATTTGGCTTGAGTGAAGCTAATAATATGATTTAGGAAAGGATAGTTAAACCTAATTTGCTAAAACGATTTAGTTTGTATCGTTAATATCCATTTTAAAATAAAATTGAACCTATGAAACAGCATTTTACAGATTTTCTAAATGGTAATTATGCAAAAGGAAAAAGCCGCTTCTTATCGGTTGGCATGCTCTCTTTTGCCATAAGTGCGGGTTTGACCGCGCCACAAAGCCATGCAGCTGCTGCTCCGCAGCTCAACACACTCTCCTTCGTTCTGACACCAGAAATGTATGCAGGGCCTGATCGTACTTTCCGATATGACATTCAGGTAAACGGTATAGTAAAAGATGATAAAGGTATACCGCTGCCAGGCGTAACTGTCGTGGTGAAAGGAACAACAATCGGTGCGGCTACTGATACGGATGGCAAATTCAGTATCACTGTTCCGGATGAGCATCGCAACGGTGCCCTGGTATTCTCTTATATCGGTTATGCAGCGCAAGAAGTGAAGCTGGCCGGCCAGTCGCAAATCAATGTGACCCTGGCAACCGACGCCAAGGCTTTGCAGGAAGTAGTGGTAGTAGGGTATGGTACCATGGAAAAGAAAGAAGTCAGTAGTGCCGTAACTACCGTTACCAGTGAAGACTTCCAAAAAGGTGCCTTCAACAGCCCCATGCAAATGATAGAAGGCAGAGTGGCCGGGGTTACCATTTCCAACCCGAACGCCTCTGACCCGAATACGGGCCCGTCAATCCAGTTACGGGGTGCTTCTTCACTAAACGCGGGTAACGGACCGCTGATCGTGATCGATGGGTTGCCAGGCGGGGATCTGCGTAACGTGGCCCAGCAGGATATTGAATCCATTTCTGTACTAAGGGACGCCGCTTCTGCCGCCATCTATGGTTCACGTGGTGCAAACGGTGTTATACTGGTTCAGACCAAAAGAGGGAAGGCCGGCAAGGTTGCTGTAAGCTATGACAGCTACGTCGAGCATGACCGGGTGGCGGCCAAGCCTGATATTCTTTCTGCAGAGGAGTTTCTTCAGCGGGGAAGGGATCAGGATCGTGGAGCCCGGACAAACTGGTATGATGAGTTACTGCGAGAGGACAACTTTGGTCAGAACCACTCCCTTTCCGTAAGCGGAGGTAGCGAAAATACAGTGGCCCGCCTTTCAGCCCAGTACAGAACAAAAGAAGGGATGGATGTCGCTTCGGAACGCAGAGAATATGGCCTGCGGGCAAGTTTCCTGCAGATGGCCATGAACAAGCGCCTGGAAATAGGGGGTAATTTGTCCTACAGAATAGCGCATGAAGAATATACTAACTACGGTGCCTTCCAACAGGCCGTGAAGCTGAATCCTACCCTTCCGATCATGGATCCGAATGACCCTAATAAGTACAACACCATTTTAGGGTTTGATACTTATAATCCGGTTCAGAACCTGCTCGCCAGAGAGAATGGTGCCGACCGGGAGTATTCCATCATTGATATTTCTGCAAAGTTTAATATTCTGGATAACCTGAGTACGGAGCTGAAGCTGGCACGTCAGGGGCAGGATATGTACAGAAGAGAGTATCATACGGCCAACTCCGCAGAATCTGTTCAAAATAATAGGATAGGTCGTGCCCGCTTGGCGAATGAGGACTGGACCGATTATGTGGCAGAGTGGCTGAACAACTACAATACGACCATTGGCAAACATGCTTTCAGCGTATTAGGCGGCTACTCTTATCAGGAGTCTAGCACCAACGGATTCTATGCAGAGAATGCCAACTTTCCGTCTGATGCTTTCTGGTATAACAACCTGGGTGCAGGCGACTGGAATAGTGTTGAAAAAGGCCGCTTAGGCATGGACTCCTGGAAAAGTAAAGAAAAAACGATCGCCTTTCTGGGTCGTCTGAACTATAACTTTGACGACACTTACTTCCTGACCAGCTCTTTCCGCTATGAGGGGAGCACAAAGTTTGGAACGAAAAACAAATGGGGACTTTTTCCGGCCGTATCAGCGGCCTGGCGCATGTCTAATTTGCCGGCTCTGCAGGATATCGAGGCGATTGATGAGTTAAAATTGCGCGCCTCCTATGGGGTTACAGGCCGCTCAGGTTTTAACAGGTATACGGCCATGCAGCGTTACGAGGGGTATGGCAGGTATCAGAACGATGAAGGACAGTGGATACAGGTATACGGCCCTGGCAATAACTACAACCCAGGGTTACGCTGGGAAAAGGCCATCTCTTATAACATAGGTATAGATTTCAGCTTATTTAACAACAAGCTGACTGGTAGCATCGATGCCTTTGACCGCAGAAGCAGTGACCTGATATCGGAGTATTCAGTACCTGTACCACCTTTTCTCCACACTACGATGGTCGTTAACGTAGGTACCACGAGCTCAAAAGGTGTGGAGCTTCTGCTGAACTATAACGTTGTCAATACGGATGACTTCAGCTTTACCACTTCTTTTACCGGCTCTTATTCGAAAGCTATATTGGGAACATGGTCGGATGATACCTATCAGGCAGACTTCATTGATCTGCAGGACCTTCCATCACCTGGTAACCCGGGGCCGGCTTACAGATTGGAAGACGGGACTGATCTGGGTGCCTTCTATGGCTACAAATATGCCGGTGTGGATGATGAAGGAAATATCCTGGTATGGAAGGAAGGTGTGGAAGGTACTGAGAGACTGCGGGCCAGTGGTAACAACATACAGGCAAGCCGTGACAGAGACAGAACCTACATTGGCAACGGTGCCCCCCGCTATGAGCTGGGCTGGACCAACTCCCTCGGCTACAAAGCCTTCGACCTGACCTTGTTCTTCAGAGGCCGTTTTGACTACGAAATTCTGAACCTGTACCAGATGTACTATGGCCTGCAGGGAGAAGCCAGTACCAACTTGCTGAAAGATGCCTATGACCGCAACGATCATATAAAATCAGGAAAAGTGATCACGGATTACTTCCTGGAAAGCGGCGATTTTCTGAAACTCGACAACCTGACACTTGGATGGTCACCCCGATTGGGCGTCGATGCGATCAGCAATTTCAGAATCTATGGTTCAGTTAGAAATGTGTTTACACTGACCAAGTATTCCGGCTTGGATCCGGCATCTGTGGGAGTCGCAGGTTTAACTCCAGGCTACGGCAGCCTGGATGTCTATCCTACGACCCGAACTTTCGCACTCGGTGCTCAGATCACTTTCTAATTACAAGTTAAACATCAATTAGGTATACCGATATGAAGAAATATAAATTACTACTTGCGTCGCTCCTCTTCATGGCCGTCACCCCGGCCTGTACTGACCTGGAGGAAGAAGCGTTTGATGTGATGCCTGCGGGTAACTATTACCAGGACAGGAACTCCGTGATAGCTGCTGTTACCCGCCCGTACGAGCACGGGCACTGGAATGGCTGGGACGGCGACCGCTGGCTTTTGTCTGAACTGACAGCAGACAATTTTGTATGGGCTCAGAAGGGCCGGCACGGGCAGGATGGGGGAAACTGGGTACGGCTGCATCGCCATGAGTGGACGGCTGACGAAGGCGCTGTGAATGGCGGTTGGAATGGCCCGTACCAGGGCATTATGCAGTGTAACGTGATCATGGAGGACCTGGCTAAGCTGGATTATGCCTCCCTGGGACTCTCAGAAGAAGACAAGAGCAGGCACATCAATGAGCTACGGGTGTTGCGTGCCTGGTTTTATACTTTCCTGATAGACTTTTACCGGAGCGTTCCGATTGTCACCATGTCAGGAGAATTGAAGACCAATTCAACCCCACAGGAGGTGTTTGCCTTTATTGAAACAGAGCTGAAAGAAGCTTTGCCAAACCTCCCCAAAAATGCCCGCTCAGGCCGTTGGGACCAGGGCGGCGCTGCTGCTTTGTTGGTACGTATATACCTGAATGCAGAAGCCTGGACCGGGACACCCCGTTACCAGGACTGCGCCGCAACGGCCGAAAAGATCATAAGCGGAGAGTACGGTGCATATAGCATTGATCCGGATTACAAAGGCCCCTTCAGATCAGGCGTGAACGGCTACAAGTCGCCTGAAAACATCTTCGAATTCCCGCATGCTAAAAACCTGTACGAATTCGGATGGATGTATAATGCGATGCAACATTACCAGGCAAGGTACTCCCTGGATAATACTTCAGGAGGCTGGAACGGAGTCACGTTAACTCCTTCCCGTGACCTGGCAGGTAACATATACAACCATACATTAGGAAAGCCCTATGAAAGTTTTTCGGATGACGATAAGCGTAAGCAACCATTCCGTACTACCACAGCAAATGGTGACTACGAAGGTTTCTTCCTGATCGGGCAGCAGTATGAGTTTAACACCGGCAAAGGATATGGATTTGACAGCACGAAAGCTGTATTGGGAACGGAAGAGTATACCGGCAAACCACTGAAGTATGTTGACCAGGTAGGTCGTTTCTCTGAAGGTTCTGCAGGTTTAGCCAAGGGCTCTCATGTGGAAACAGGGGAAGAAAATACCGGGGTTCGGTTTTTGAAATTCCCGTGGTTACCTGATTCAAAAGGTATGTTCATGTTCAATGCTGCTCCTGAAATCCGATTGGCAGAAGTCTATTACGCGTTGGCTGAAAGTAAATACCGGGCGGGCGATAAAGCTGCTGCAGCTGTCCTCCTGGATGCAGTACGTATGCGAAACTTCCCTGAAAACAAATGGGCTGCCAACAGCTACGTTGCCAACATGGGTAGGCTTACGGACGATGAGTTTGTGGCCGAGTTAGGGCGCGAATTCCTGGGCGAGCGTCACCGCAGAACGGATCTGGTACGTTGGAAGAGATTCGGAAATGCCTGGTGGGACAAGGCAGTAGACGGAGCCGATAAAACAGTGTTTCCAATACCGGCGCGAGCGCTTAATGCTAACCCACTCTTAAAGCCGAACGGGTATTAATGGCCTGTTGCTACAGTTAAACCAACAGCGCATTTGCTGAAACGATTATTTTGCTTTTCAGACAAAGAGGCACCCCAGCAAGGGTGCCTCTTTTTTATTATACCTTTACCGCTATACCTGCAAGAAGCCTGTTAAGGCACGGACAATATAGGTGCAACATTTTCGTAAGAAGAATAAGCGTGCTTCCGGAAGTGGACAAGGTATACCGGATCAGCAGGAAACTGATCGTGGGAGTGCGGGTGGTTTTCTATCTCCCTTGTTCAGGTATAGCGCCTGGCAGGTGATTCAACCAAGCTGCCTTTGCGGCATAACATGAGAGGTCGGTCCGGGCTTTTGCGACCCTGGACTTCAGTTCACCAGGAGGCAAAAGGTATAATTCCTCTGAAAAAGGGCTGAAAGTGCCTGAAAAGGAAACCAATTATTCAAAAAGAGTTTCTGCATTGTTTAACTACGGGTTATCTTTGCATGCAGCCTCAAAACTCCATTTAACTATTAACTAATTTTTTTAAAGGGGCAAGGCTATGCTTAGCGCTTGAATGTTATGCCTACTAAAACGAAGAAAGAAATCATTTTGGAGA
>NZ_JSYF01000443.1:0-850 GCF_054824225.1 Pontibacter sp. HJ8 | reverse complement strand
AACACCACGTGCGATAACGAGGGTGAGGGAAAAAGGAGTAAGCGGGTGCAGGTATAGCTAACCAAACGGATTCAGGAGGAGGTATAATTAGAAGGAGGCGCCATAAAAAAACGCCTGCAGCGGCTCCTTAAGGATACCACTACAGGCGTTTTGCTTTTAACGGTTAAAATTTATCAGGAACTCATACCATAGTTATACAAGTGCGTGCGGGCATACTGGGAGCGTACCTCCTGAAAGATGGTCTTCACCAGGTTCTGGTCCACGCCTGCAGTGCTTACTTTTAACAACAGGTTTTCAAGCACGAGGTCCCAATGTACTGGATCAGGCGCTCCTGGCATCACAGGCTGCTGGCTATAATCTCCTATTTGCGCCGTTACCTTTGTCCTGCGGGACATCAGGTCCAGTAACTTATCATCCAGCTGCTCGATTTCTTTCCGCAGTGCTTCCAGTTGAGCTCCTTGCTTCATCTTTTCTGCACTCGAGTCATTGTGCTTCAGGGCCTCTAACAGCATATGCAGTTCCTGCGGCATGATCTGCTGCTGGGCATCGCTCAACGCTGCAGCCGGATTATAGTGTGTTTCAACCATCAGGCCATCATAGCCCAGGTCAAGGGCACGCTGGCTCACAGGGCGCAACAGGCTCCTTCTGCCGGCTATATGGCTGGCATCACAGTACATGGCCAGTTCCGGCAACATTTTTCGCAGCTCCATCGCATGATCCCACTTGGGGTGGTTGCGGTAAGGGGCGTTGTCCAATGTTGAAAAGCCTCTGTGCATCGCACCCAGGTCGGTTATGCCACTGTGATGCAGGCGCTCGAGCGCTCCCAGCCATAGCTGGAGGTCCGGGTTCA
>NZ_JSYF01000442.1:0-9472 GCF_054824225.1 Pontibacter sp. HJ8 | reverse complement strand
GGAAGACAAACTCTTTAACAATAAGCTTCTTTCAGACAATCTCAGTAAATTAGATAAACTGGAGAAAACAATTAAAGAGCTAAAATTAGCAGGACGTAAATACTTATCACTAAGCCCTTATGCAACTAACTGTCCTTTATGTAATACCCAATTCACTAAACAAGAATTAGTAAATCAGATAGAAGAAAATTTTTTAGGTGAGAACGAAGAAGATATAGAAACTAAAAAACTCTATGATAAGCAGCTTGAGTTAGATAAAGAAATTAAATTAAATGAAAGCTATTTAAAAGACCTTGAAAAAATTCAGAGCGCCTTTTTAATCTTTTCTCAAAAAGAAGATTTAAGTTATATTACTCTTGATACTATCGTTTCAGATATCAACAATTATATTATTCGGATTAACCAACTAAAAGAACAGCAGGATAATTTAGATGCAATAAAGAGCCTAGCGAGCTTGTATAATGTTTCAGAAGGAGAGTTTTCATCTATTAGTAAAAAGCTTAGTAATATTTATAGCACTCTTAGTTTTTCATATGAAAACAAGCAAAAATTCTTTGAACTTAAAGAACAGTTAGCTAAAGAAGCAATAGCTCTAAGGGATGATCTTGAAAGAATAAGTTTGAGGAAATATAAGTTATTGGATCTATCAAAAGAAAATTTAGGGTTTAAGGATTTAGAAGAAATTGATCTTTTAGCACTGCAAGATTCTTTAAACAAAGAAGAGGCTATTATTAATCAATTGGAAGATTATTTTAAAAAATTAAGTGATATTGTCTACTTAAATACGAAAGATACAATTGATGATTTAGAACTAAATTCGGACCTATTAAGCAAGAGTTTAAACTCTTACAGGAGTGAACTGAAAGTTCAATATGAGATAGTAACAGCAAAAAAAGCGGTTAAAGAAAGTAAAAAATTTGTTGATTCTAATAAGTTAAAATTTTCTAGATTACAAAATGCCAAAGAAGAACTAGGGTCTTTAATTTCCGCAGATGACAACCAGCAATTACAAGAGTTCTTCAACTACAATTTAGTTGAGATATGTGACATCTTCAAAACACTTCATGTACCTTGTGAATTTACAAAGATTCAATTTATCGAGGGAGAATTAAGACTTTTGGATAATAAAAAGTCATATAGAAAGATTTCTGAAGTCAGTACTGGTCAAAGATCTGCCTTGGCCCTCTCAATATTTATTAGTCTCAACAGGAAGTTGAGAAATGGCCCTAACATTATTATGTTTGATGATCCCGTTTCGTTTATTGATGATTTAAATGCATTATCATTTTTAGACTTTTTAAGATATTTTGTACTAAAAGAAGATAAACAAGTCTTTTTCGCAACAGCAAATGCTAAATTGGCTAGCTTATTTGAAAAGAAGTTTCATTTCCTCGAAGATGATTTTAATATTGTTCCTTTAGAGAAAAAGGCTGAAATAGTTTAATTAATGGGTGTGAATCTGTAGTTCCCCACTGGCGCGAGCTTGTAGCTCGTGCCTTTTATTTCTATGCAGCTATACCTCCAGCATGTATAACGCTAGTACGAGCTCGCACTAGCGTTATACTTCCAATACCCGGGCTGCTGTTTTAAGTATACCCCTCACATGAGCAGAAAGTATAAATTTCATAACCAGGAAGGTCTATACTTTGTCAACTCTGCGGTGGTGTACTGGATAGACGTGTTCACGCGTGAGGCGTACTTTGCTATACTTACCGACAGCCTGGACTAAGCCGCAGGAACAAAAGTATGGAGATCTATGCCTGGTGTATCCTGCCCAGCCACGTACACCTCATCTTCCGGTCAACAACCCGGGCGAGCTGCTGAAGGAGCTGAAAACCTATACTTTCAAACAATTAACATCCCCCTACCCCCTTCTTTATCGAGGGCCCCTACCCCCAAGGGGGACTGAGTATAGCTGAGCACAACCAGGAGAGCCGGAAAGAATGGATGCTCTGGCTCATGGAGTGGGCCGGTCTGAAGAACGGCAATGTGAAGCACCGACAATTCTGGCAGCAGCACAACAAGCCCATCGAGCTTTGGAGCCCTGCCGTGATAGACCAGAAAATAGACTACATCCACAACAATCCCGTAGTAGCTGGCTTTGTGTCTGAGGCGCACCATTGGAAGTATAGCAGAGCGATTGACTTTAGTGGCAGCAAAGGTGTGCTGGAGATTGACCTGGCTTAATGGTAAAGTTACGAGCTACAAGCTCGCACCAGCGGGGCCGGCGGTGAGTAACAGGATAGGGCTGCACGCACGCACCAGCAGGTGTAACAGCCTGGTATATTTTAAGTAGATTAGCACATGAGAAAAGCTGAAACAGAGATCATCAACCACCTGCATTTTCATGAAAAATACCTAGAGCTGGTGCGGCAGCTCCAGAAAACGTCTACGGTCCGGTTAGGGTATGTTCTGCCAAACGCCATACAGTTGCCGCTGGTTTTTGGCGATTTAACCCTACCAGAAAAGGCACAGATAGAAAAGCTGGATTTTACCAAATCGTTTGCCAACTTAACCGAGGCTGATGCCCTAACGGATGGCTTTGAGAGCCTGGAAACCCTCCGGGCAGACCTGAAAGTGTTTTATACGGACATTACAGCCGAAGACCCTTGTACCATCATTTACTTTAAGTTGCTACCCGCGTAAAAATTAAAATGCAGGCGATTTCCCCGCTGGCGCCAGTTTGCAGCTCGCACCTTTCCTTTCCCACGCAGCTATACCTTCAGCAAGCGAAACAGTACGAGCTATAGGCTGGCAGAGGTATAAGTGTTATACCTATGGGTAACTAATTTATACTTCTACACCGCTTATACTTCCTTCTTACAGCAAAAACGTATAGAGCATAGCCGCTTTAAAAGTGCCTGCGGCGGGCGGAAGCGGCTTAGGGAAGTATAAAAGGCATGGCAAAGGAATATATGTACAACCATAACAGTATCCTGATTGTGGTGATCTTGTTCGTGCTGTTACTGGCAGCCGAAGAAGCCGGCTTCCGGATTGGCCGGAACCACCAGCGCAAATCCGACCAGGACGTAAAAGTACAGACCAACACCATACAGGCCGGCACCCTGGGTTTGCTGGCGCTTATACTTGGTTTTACGTTTAACATGTCTCTGCAACGCTACAACAGCCGCAGCGAAGCCGTTATAAGAGAGGCCAACGCCATCGGCACTGCCCTGATGCGGACGCACCTGCTCCCCGCCCCCTACAACTCGCATATTCACAGCCTGCTGCAGCAATACATCGACCTGCGCCTTAGGGTAAACAATACTACCTATGCCATGGTGACGGAGCGGGAGGCCCTTACCGACAAAACCACGGCGCTGCAGCGTTCCATCTGGGATCAGACCGTACAGGCAGCACGCATTGATCCAAACCCTGTCACCACGGGCCACTTTATTACCGCGTTCAACAACGTGATAGATACCTACAGCGAACGAAATGCACTGCTGGCCGCCCATGTGCCTGAAGTAATACTATACCTGCTGTTTATTGTGTTCATTATGTCGGGCGCCCTGATCGGGTATGGCAGCGGGCTGGGCCAAAAACGCACCCTGCTGCCCTCGGCGCTCCTGAGCTTCCTGATCTGCCTGCTGATGTTCATCATCCTCGACCTGGACCGCCCGAGGCGCGGCATCATAAAAGTGGACCAGAGCAGTATGGAGCAACTTAAATCAGAATAAAACCTTTGGCTGATACCGTGTCCTGAAAGCGGTTAAGCAGGATTTGTTTTGCCCCGCTGGCGCGGGCTTGCAGTTCGTGCCTATTGCTATTTGCACGCTGCTATACCTGCATCACTCGTAGCAGGGGAACCAAACGATCTGCTTCTTCTCTCCAAACTGATTCGATTCTGAATTTCCGCCTTTAACACCTCCTCCTCCTCCACTCACTCAATAATGCTGTTTTTAATTCATATCGTTATACAAAATAAGTACATTAGGCAGTTTCGTTGACTTTTATTTCTGCACTTAATTCTAAGCCTATGAAAAGCCTGTTACTTATGACTTCCCTGGCTATTTTCTTAGCCGCGGTATTTCTGAACCAATTTTCGAATGGCCGTCTTGCTGAAAAGGTGGAGCAGGCTGGCTTTGACACCGCCCTGCAGGCAGAGCAGGAACTGATCAAACGTGGGGAGCACCTGGTATTGATCGGCGCCTGCCACGATTGCCATTCTCCTAAAAAAATGACTGAAAAGGGCATGGAGATAGACTTCTCACGCGCCTTGTCCGGACACCCGTCTGATATGCCGCCTCCTGATGTAAACCGCAAAGAGATGGAACAGAAAGGCCTGGCAGTTACCCAGACGCTGACCGCCTGGGTGGGGCCCTGGGGCATTTCGTACGCTGCCAACTTAACGTCTGATGCGACCGGTATCGGCAACTGGACCGAAAAGCACTTTTTCACCGCCATCCGGCAAGGCAAGCATAAGGGTCTGGAAAACAATCGTATGTTGCTGCCGCCCATGCCTTGGGACATGTACCGCAATATGACGGATGAGGAACTGAGAGCCGTTTTTGCCTACCTGAAATCTACCAAGCCGATCAAAAACGTGGTCCCAGCCCCTCAGCCCCCGGTAACAGCAGCGGCAACTGGCAAATAGGCGCTCAAACTTTATAAAATTGCCCGTTTACAGCGCGGAATTGCGACCTGTTTGTTGTGCAGGTATGCGCCTGATGCTCCTGCTGTTTTTAAACAATCTACACCAGGACTACATAGTTTCCTCAGAACGCCCATGCGCATTACTTTTTGTTTCCTACATTGGCAAAGGTAATGAAGGTGATGCTGGTGGCAGGCAGATCCACGTTACCGGCTTTTACAGCCTGGCCTTTAAAGATCGGCAGCTCATCGTTTGCCCCTAATTTCAGTTCCTGCCCGTTCAGCTGTACCGTGGTGTCTTGCAGTTCTGCAGACGTGAGCGTGTACTGTTCTGCATTGGAAGGGATCGTGACCGGCGTTGCAGCTTTGTTGGTGTTGATGACCAAAAGCGTAATGCCTCCCTGATGCCCTTTCCAGTTATGAGCAAACATATAAACACCCGCCGCCCCTGCGCCTGCTTCATACACTTCGGTGCCCATCAGCCTTTGCCACAACAAAGCTGCCCAGTAATTGGGTTTTGGCAAATGCGTGTCCTGGTCTATCAGGCTGTATTCGCTGGCTGCAAGCGTATTATGCATAATCACTTTCAACCCTTTTTTCGCCAAAGAACCCATCTGGTATAAATAGCGGAAGCAATCGAGGTAAGTTGCCGCATAGGGGTCGCCACCACCGGCTGCCTGGCCTGTTTCGGTGATCCAGATGGGCTTGCCGGGCAAGTACTTATCCCGTAAGCCGATGTAATAATCAGCTGAAAGATCTGTCCGCTGCAACCAGGCCGAGTCCAGGGCATTTTCGGCTTTTATGGAAAAAGGCCCGCTGCGGATCATACGCATGGAAGCCGCCCCGTAAAAGTGATAAGTAAAAACATCAAACACCGGTTTGGGTTCTGCCGACATCATCTCCTCTGTTGTAAGTACTTTCACACCAAGCTCTTCAAAGCTGACACCGGGTACCCCTTCCCCTACCGATCCGGGCCCAAGCGTCAGCATGTTAGGCACTGCTTTTTTTGCCCAGGCATTGAAAACAGCTACATCTTTGGCAAAATCGCTGGCACCATAATCTTTATCTATTTCGCCCCCTGCCGTGGGCATGGTGGGTTCATTAAAAAGCTCTGCTGCGGCAATTTCTCCCCCCAGGCTTTTGGTATAGTCTGAAATTTTCTGCGCTTCCTTTGGCGTCCACACGCCCTGAGCATCGCGCACCCCATTCGACACGGCAAAGGACATGGCCAGTTTGCCGTCGGTCGCCTTTAGAAAATCTATCACCCCTTTCCACTGGCTGCGGGTCAATACGTTTACAAACCCTTCCGGCGCTTTTGCCATGGCAGGCTGGTCATTATCCTGGAAGTAAGTAGCGTTTGCCCAGGTGCCGCTGACACGCACATACGCTGGTGCAAGCCCTTTGGCCAGGTTTCTTAGTCTTCTGTCTGCCAGGTTGATCGGCTCCAGCTTCCGGTACAGTTGCTCGTTTTTTTGCGAGACGTCATAAGTTGATACCGCAGCTAATGGAGGCAGGCTATCCATCATTTTATAGGGTTTCCAGAATTCACCCCCGATCACTTCTACCATTTCCACATTATAGGATTGGTAACGTTCGTCTACGCTGCCGATGCGTTTCATTTCCTTTAGATTGACGGTGATGGCGGCGTTATCCTTGTCGCTACCAGTACCGTCGGTATTCTCCTTGGTACCCGAATTACAGGCACTCAGGACGATTGCGCTGGCAATAGGCAGGAGTGCAATGATTTTTAAAATGCTCATATCCTTTTTCTTTAAGATTTTTTTAAAAAATCCTGAAGGGCTTGCAGGTGGTTATCGTTCGGCCATCAGCCCATCGTCCGCTTGTTGTCATTCAGTGGATTGGAGGCAGGCTTATTAAGAAACCGTAGGTAGTTGAGGGATGATTGGGTGCTGACTGGGCTGGCCGGATCAGGTCAGCCTACAGCTTTGTGGCGCGGAACAGGTTGTGATGGTGTCAAGAGCAGGGCGTGTGGTACTTAGGCGCCTGGTAGCCCCGGTCAATTGGGCCACCGGCAGTAGTACGTATCGCGCACATGGGGTTCCAGGAATGTACCGTTGCTCTTCGTATTTATTCACCAAAGCAATGGGCACACATGAATTTACGCTTCGGACCGTATCAGGTTTGTATTTTTCCTTCCTTGGCTTTGCTATACCTGCGCTAACGGGCAGCTTATTTGTAAACAACGGTACACGTTTCTATCAGAAAGAACATCAAGGCTTAACCCGCACACAGGACAACGGCCTTGAACCGGTTCCTACAGATGTCCTTATTAATTCATCCGCCTGGAAGTGTGCGGGGACCGGTATGCAGTCGGCGCACCGGGTAGAATTGTTACTGCAACGGAAGCAAAGGAAAAGGGATAACGTAGATACCAAGAATAAATCATCTTCTCATCTTAAAGAAAAACAAGTATGGAAATCAAGAAACTGCTAACACTGCTCTGTTTTGTGTTCGGTATCACCTGTTTTGCGCAGGCACAAACAACCACTGCGCAGATAGTAAAAGAATGGGAACGGGCCAAAGCCTATACCAAGGAGTATCTGGAGGCTATGCCCGACTCTGGCTATGCCTTAAAGCCCACGCCTGAGATGCGCTCTTTTGCCGAGCAAATGCTGCATTTAACGGACGCCAACTATGCCTTTGCTGCTGCGGCATCAGGCGCAAAAGTCCCTGCAGGCCAGGGTGAGTCAGAGAAGAAGACAGCGGACAAGTCAAAGGCCAACGTCACTAAGCAGGTGATGGCCGGGTATGACTTTGTCATCAATAATGTCAAAAGCATGACTCCTGCTCAGCTGAACGAGAAGATCAAGCTGTTCAATCAGTTTGATATGACGAAGGGCGTAGCCCTCAGCAAGCTCTTCGAGCACCAGACGCACCACCGGGGACAAACCACGGTCTACCTACGCCTGGCAGGTGTAACCCCGCCGGAAGAGAAACTGTTCTAATGCGGAAAGTATCACAGAGAAGGGGCAGCCAATGCCCCTTCTCTCTTAACTACTTGTACCATTTTCAACAGGCTGATCCATACAGCGTGCCGGCTTATTTAAGAGTTGCAGGCGCTTCCCCGCATTACCACAGACAAACAGGTATATCCTGCTTCGGCGCGCTACCGTTATAGAAATAAACCTGATACAATTCAATGAAAAAGGAACATATAGCACAGGTTCTGACTACCTGCCTCTTCCTCTCCTTCCTGTGCCTGACCGGTTGCAGTACCAGCACGGCACCAGCGGGTGCGGCAGCGGCAGAAAACAGAAGCCTGGCCCCACAACGCGTGGACATAAGGGGAACAATCGTGATGCGGCGCTACGACCAGGGGCAGGTCATGCTGGAGGTAGATGGCTTTGCTCCTTCACCGGACTCCCGCTATACCCGGGCCTATGTACTCGTGCAGCCAACGGCGCAAATTATCGGCTCCGATGGTGGCTCTGTCAGTATCAGCGAAATACAACAGGGGCAGAACGTAGCCATTCTGTTGCGGGGCCGCGGAAAAGGAAACAATGTGGGGATGGGTATTGCCCGGAAGGTATGGATAGAAGGATTCTGAAGCTAGACAGGTATACCCCGGCTGGCCTCAGCTTGTAGCTATACCTTGTCTATACCTTTTGATCAGCGGGCTTACTGTACACTTACTCCTTGTTGCAGCCGCACTGCCAGGTATAACCCTCATACTGCACGGTTACCTGGGCTACGGTGGTCCCCTTCTGGTATTTGGAGGATTTTGGCCCCTTGCTCTTCATCGGGCCGGAAAGCCAGGTGATCACACCCGTTTTGGCATTATAGGTGTATCTGCCTGTTCCCCCGTCATCGAGCCAGCGGTAGGTTCCGTCCTTTTTCAAGGCAAAGTACCCTTTGTAATCATAGCGGTAGGCAGGGCTCACATTCGGGCCGTTCCATACAGACTGGTCGCACGCATAATTGCCATAAACCAAAGCCCCGCCATAGGTTACTTTTTTGGCAGGTGTGGTCTTTATTTCCTTCGCGGCCTGCAGTTTATTCCACTTTGTCTTGGCTGAAGCCACATCTCCGGCATATCTTCCTTCCAGTGTTTTATCTCCGGCCAGGGCTTTTTGGTAGAAAGTGGCAGCTTCCGCATCTTTCCCTTGTGCCGCAAGCGAAACAGCCTTCAGGTAATTGGTATAAGGGTTTTCGGCATCAACCGCCAGGGAAAGGCTGAAGCGTGTTTCGGCGCTGCTAAATTCACCTGTTTCATAATACTGTATACCTTGTATAGCTTCCTGGCCGGGAGCGAACATCTGTGTTTCCTTGCCGCCGGTTGCATAAGAGTGCTTCAATTGAGCAATATAGGCGTCCAGGCCTTTGGCAACAGGGGCTGCTTCTTTTGGAGTGTCATTTTCGGTATTATTGGCTTCTACCGGCCTGGTTGCCTCCACTTTTCCGATTTCTTTTTGAGCAGGCACTTCCCTCGCAAAACGCGCTTTAAGGGAGGGGTTCAGCTCAAAGGCTCGCTCCAGGTACTCCTGTGCCAGTTTCGTCTTTTCAGGATCATTTTGTTTGAGGAGTGAAATAGCCAGCTGGTAGTTGGCAAAGGCATGGTCGGGGTGTGCCCGTAGTATATTCGCAAAACTAAACTGAGCCGAGGCATAGTTTCCGGCTTCGAAATATTCCTGCGCATACAGAAAATCGGACCCAACCGACAGAAAAGCGGTTTCACTTCCTCCTGTAGCCGAAGACTTTTTTAATTTCTGAACGTAGGCCTCCAGTTCATCTTTCGGTTCCTGTGCATATAAAAAAGAGGTGCACAGCAGCAGCGTGCACAGCAGAATGACATGAAGTCTGTAGCTCATTTTTCTGAAGCAAAATTTTTCGCTATAAATATATACATATATACTATAAA